>JADZAX010000589.1 GCA_020852405.1 Verrucomicrobiales bacterium | reverse complement strand
TCGGTCTTGTTCTGCGCCAGACCATTGTCCCGGAGGTAATCAAAACCGAACTCACTCGAAGTCCCGTAAGTGATGTCGCGCAAATACTGCTCGCGTCTTTCCGGCCCCCGCAGGTCATTCTGGATACAGCCGACGGTCAGGCCGAGATAACCGAAGAGGTGTCCCATCCATTCGGCATCACGCTTGGCCAGGTAATCGTTGACCGTGACGACATGCACTCCCAGACCGGTCAACGCATTCAGAAAAACAGGCAGCGTGGCCACGAGGGTTTTGCCTTCTCCGGTCGCCATTTCAGCGATTTTGCCCTGATGGAGGGCGATGCCACCGATCATCTGGACATCGAAATGCACCATTTGCCAGGTCATTTCATGATCGTTGACGATCCATTTGGTGCCTTCCAGCCTCCGGGCGGCATTCTTCACCACGGCGTAGGCCTCGGGCAGAATGTCGAGCAGATACTTTTTGCGAATCGCGGGAAAGGCATCGCGAATTTCATTGAAAAGTCTCTGGCCTTGAAGCACTCCGGAAATAGAAGCCGCACGATCCCCTTGGGCTGCTTGGGATGGCGAAGAAAACCCTGCCAATTCGGAGAATTCGCTCTTCAACGTATCGAAGCGGTGCGCCCATGCCAGGAAAATCCCCCGGACACTTTCCTCGGGGAGACTTTCCAATTTCCTTTCATTGAAAAACTCCACATGGTCGGGATACCGAGCCAGATGCGCCTGCCAAGCCGCCGTTTTCTCTTTTAGTACCGATTCATCCTGCTGCTGAAGTTTCTCCTCGAACGAGACGATCCCCTCAACGAGGGGTTGGATTTTCTTCAGCTCGCGCTGATTTTTGGAGCCGACAATAAGCTTGAGGAGCCACTGGATCATGATGCGCGAAGATATTTCGGACTGCCTAAAGAATCAAGGTGTAGCTTGTCGTCTTTAGGAGGAAGGCCAGGCAACAAAAAAGGCGCCGAAGCGCCGAGGCGAAAGTGGTAGGTGGACTGGGACTCGAACCCAGGACCAACGGCTTAAAAGGCCGCTGCTCTACCAACTGAGCTATCCACCCTTGAGTATTGGCATTTTGGATGCCAATCGGAGCGCTAATAGAGCAGCGCATCAGGAAAGTGCAAGCAATTTGGCACAATTCCACCGATGGATTTTTTTTCGCCCCTGTCAGGTCAGATTCTTGCAAGCACGCCGGTGGTGGTGCATATAGGGGACGGCGCAATAACCGTAAATCACCATGCAGAGGAAAAAAGGAACCAAAGACGAAGTGCTGCGCATTCGTCTCGACAAGGAATTGAAGAAATCCCTGTTCGACTACGCAGATGCCAAAAACGTTAAAGTATCCGCCGTGGTACGCGAATCGATATTGCAGATGGTTGGGCAAAGCAGGCCCTCCTGACATCTCAGGTTCACTGCCGGGACAGGTGACAGGCCCGGATGGTGTTGGCCATCAGCATCGCGATGGTCATCACACCGACCCCCCCGGGAACAGGGGTGATGGCGCGGCACTTCGGGGCCACCGCATCAAAATCCACGTCCCCCACCAGCCGGTAGCCTTTCTTGGTCGAAGGATCCTCGATCCGGTTGATGCCCACATCCAGGACCACGGCACCATCTTTGACATGATCCGCCCCCACCAATCCGGGGCGCCCGATCGCTGCAACCAGAATGTCTGCCTGTCGGGTCAACGCGGGGAGGTTTTCTGATTTCGAATGGGCCACGGTCACGGTAGCGTCTGCTCCCGAGCCCCGTCGCATCAAAAGAAGAGCCAGAGTCTTCCCTACCAAAAGGCTCCGTCCCAGGATGACCACATGCTTGCCGGCAACATCGATGCCGCTTTCCTGCAGCATTCGCTGACACCCCAAGGGAGTGCAGGGAGCAAAGCCTGAGGGATCGTCCATGGCCAATTTGGCGACATTGACCGGATGGAGGCCATCCACATCTTTGCCGGGAGAAATCGCCCGGATCACTGTTTGCTCGCATAGGCTCTTGGGGAGCGGCATTTGCACCAGAACGCCATGAATGGCGGGATCGGCATTCAATCTCTGAATGTGGTCGATCAGTTCCGATTGGGAGACGGTGAAGGGGAGTTCGATTTTTTCCGAATGGAGTCCCAGTTCCTGGCATTTCCGCTCCTTTGCTCCGACATAGGCCCGGGAAGCCGGATCATCGCCTACCAGAATGACGGCCAATCCGGGCACCCGTCCCAGCGATTTGAGAGCCGTCAATTCGGCGTGGCAATCCGAGTAAACAGCGGCGGCGACAGTGCTTCCTTCAATCAATTTCATGGTCAGGGTTCAGGGTATGTTCCAAGCGGGAGAGGGCTTCGGCAAATTCAGTTTCAGTGAGTCCGGCCGGGATGGTCGCCAAAGGTTCCAGAATCATGGTGACTGTGGAAAACGGCTTGGGGATGCGGAATCGATCCCAACTTTTCAAACTCCACGAGGAAGAGAGAAGGAATCTGACGGGCAGGATCGGGCGTCCGGTAATCTGCGCCAGTTTAAGCAATCCCGGTTGGATCCGGTAGCGGGGTCCGCGTGGACCGTCAGGGGTGATGACGACGTCATGCCCACTGTGGAGCCAGCTTGTCAGTTCCCGCAATGCCGACGCGCCTCGTCGGGAGGAGGACCCCCTGACCGCGTCGACGCCAAAACATTTCATGGTGGCGGCGATGACGGCACCATCCCGGCTGGGACTGGTCAGGACTGCCCCTTGTCGAGACGGCAGAAACCGCCGGCTGGAGACGGGCGCCGCCAGGATCCGGTTGTGCCAAAATGCCCAAATCATGGAGGTTGGCAGATTGGCAAGGACTCCGGAAGAGTCCTCGATTCGGAACCTCAGAGTCAGGGAGAGGAGCCGGATAATGGACGCGACCAACCGTCCGAGGAACCTGGCCTTCAAAGGCAGGTCGCCTTTCGTCGCGGCAATGGAGGGAGCATCGATCGAAGCCATGGGCAGGCTCGCAAGATGGGCCATCCCGGCCTCAGGTCAAAAGGGAATGTGGATTCCGCATCGGCTTTCCAAGAAGGAATGATCCTTTGCCAAAATGCCCAGAACGGGCTTGATTCGTCGT
>JADZAX010000588.1 GCA_020852405.1 Verrucomicrobiales bacterium | reverse complement strand
GGCTCGGAGTCATCTGGAAGCTGGACGCGGCCCTCATCCTCGCCCAAAGTGAAGGGGAAACCGACCTGGAGGGGGTGGCGGCGCCGCGGAGGCCCCGAAAGCCGCCTGATCAGACTGCCCTTCGGCGTCCTTTAGTTATGAGGCAACAGGGGCAGACCGTCCCACACCAGAAGCTGAGCCGAGACTGGTTTCCGGGGCAACGGATGCCTCAGCAAGCCACCCCATAGCGGAACACCAAATCTCCCTTCGTGTTAGGCGATCAGGTCGCGGGCTTCAGCACGGCTGGTTCGGCCCCCAACTTGATGGTAGGGACGCGGTCCTGCAGGGACAGGGCTTCCAGCCCTCCCGGAGGCAGCTCGTTGGGAAAAAGAACATGAAGTTCACGATAGCGTCCGTCTTTCCAGTGATCCTGGGAAATGAGCCAGCGTTTCACAAACTCAGCAACCGAACGTCGGGCAGGATCACTCACCTCATGCAACGTGCGCTTGTCGGCCGCCCGGACCGCCAGCTGGGGCGACAGGCTGGCTTCCAACTGCGTGAGATTTTCTTCGGCATTCCAACGCCCCCAACCGGACTGCGTTTTCTTCTTCAGACCTGAGGTGTCAAAGGCGACCGGCAAGGATGGCAGAAGTGGGGGAGCAACAACCACCAGCGTGCCATCCTCCTGCCCCTTGATCTGCCAACTGCCATTGAGATCGATGTGATACCGGTAGGTCGCCGGAACACTGATCTCAGAAACCGTGGTGCCGAGGGACACCAATGAGGCAATCCGGAGCTCGGAAACTCTCGTGAAGGTTTCCGTAGCGGTGGCAGTGGCCACTTCCAGGATATTTCCCTGATTGCCTTTCGTCTCCAATTGACGCCATTGGGCAAAAGTCATCGCGATCTCCCGAGGGCGCATGTTCTCACTGATTCCAACCACCGTCTTGGCGATGGCATCCACGGTCTTGTTGCCCAAATCAAGGATCTGCCCTGTACCGCGGGCCACTTTTTCAGCGGTGTAGATGTAGAAAGTCAACCAGAAGAGGCCCCCGATCAGGGCCAATCCGAGCACCACCGTTCCAAAGGACGGTCCACGTTTGATGCCATGCCCCCTTGCGGTTGTCCGCTCCTCGTTGTCGCTGGGGTTGCCGGAATCCATAAGACAGAATACACCCGTCACAGAAACCGTGCGATGCCTTCTGTGATTTCTTCGGAGAGGACCTGACGGAACCACGAGGCTGAGCAACGGTCACATTCCCACCGGTTTGAAATAAAGCCGCACTCCACAAGGGCGGCCGGACCTTTGGTCGACTGCAGGACCTTGAGACGGTTAGCCTTAGTTCCCCGGTTGCGGGTTTTGATGCGCCTCCCCAGTTCCGACTGCATGACCGAGGCCAAGCGCTGCCCTGATTGGCTGCCCGGGTAGTAAAAACTTTCGATCCCCCGGATGCTGCGGTCCTTGTGCGCATTGAAATGAAGGCTGACGAAAATACTGCCTTCGTAATCGTTGGCGATCTTGGCCCGGTTTTCCAATTCCACATACACATCCGTGGACCGTGTCAGCAGGGTGGGCACTCCGGCCTTTTTTAAGTTTGCGGAGACACGTTTGGCGAGGTCCAGCGTCAGGTCTTTTTCTTTGATGCCATACCAGTATGAGCCCCCATCCTTGCCGCCATGGCCCGGATCGAGAATGATGCGTGGCTTGCCGGACGCCGCTGGCAGTTCATCGACGAGCGGCAGGGTCAAGGCGGCCCCGGTCAGACAACGCAGGAATTGCCGCCGGTCATAAGGCGCCAATGCGGTCTTGGAAATCTCAAAATCTTTCATGATCGGAAAAATACTGCGGGCACGATAATTCAATACTTCCATAATGTCAATATTTTCTATACAATCCCTTAGATGAATTCAGATTCCCTCCAAAACGCAAAACTCACGCGTTCCCGTGCTTGCCCTTTTTGACAAAAACTCCTAAAATTCGCGTTTTCCCCCCGGCCTCTCCGGTTGACAAGACCATGGGTAACCGGGGGGACATTGATTTTCCGACATCTGAACCATCCGATACCTGCCCACATGACCTCCACTCTCATCTACCTCATCCCGGCCTTTGGGCTTTTGGCATTGATTTACACTTGGTGGCGCTCCCGCTGGGTGGCCCTGCAGGATCCGGGCACGGTGAAAATGCAGAAGATTGCGGCGGCCATCTCGACAGGGGCCATGGCCTTCCTCAAAGCACAATACCGCGTCCTCGCTGTTTTCGTTATCGCCGTGGCCGCCCTGCTTGCCTTTGGTGGCATGAAAAACGAACAATCCCATCCCTTGGTGGCGGTTGCTTTCATCGTCGGAGCCTTCTGTTCCGCACTCGCCGGCTTCATCGGCATGCGGGTGGCGACGAAAGCCAATGTCCGCACCACGGCGGCGGCGCGGACCTCGCTCGGCGAGGGACTCAAGGTCGCCTTTGCGGGAGGCTCCGTGATGGGCATGGGGGTCGTCGGACTCGGCGTGCTCGGCTTGGGGATCCTTTTTGCGGTTTTCAGAAACATCATCGGCACTTCGCCCGATGCCATCAACCACGTTCTCACCATCATCACCGGCTTCAGCTTCGGGGCGTCCTCGATCGCTCTTTTCGCCCGGGTTGGTGGCGGTATTTACACCAAGGCGGCCGACGTCGGAGCCGACCTGGTGGGCAAAGTGGAAGCCGGCATTCCCGAAGATCATCCCCTGAATCCCGCCACCATTGCTGACAATGTGGGAGACAACGTGGGAGACGTTGCCGGCATGGGCGCGGATTTGTTTGAATCTTATGTCGGTTCGATCATCAGTTCCATGGTGCTCGGCGCGGTCTTCATGAAGCTTGCCGAGTTCAAGGACAGCTTCGAGAGCCTTGGAGCGGTGCTTCTGCCGCTCGTCATCGCCGGGTGGGGCATTGTCGCCTCGGTCATCGGCTCTTTCCTCGTCCGTGTCAAAGAAGGGGGCAATCCCCAACGGGCGTTGAATTTCGGCGAGGCCATCGCCGGGGTGATCCTCCTCGCCGGCACCGCCCTGCTCTGCCAGTGGATGCTTCCCGCCTCCTGGGTCCTCGATGGTCAGACCTACACTTCCTGGGGAGTTTTCTGGACGATCCTGATCGGGCTGCTCTCGGGAATCGCCATCGGCTATGTCACCGAACATTACACCGGCACCGGCCACGGTCCGGTCATCGGCATTGTGAAGCAATCCACCACCGGTTCGGCCACGAACATCATCTCCGGACTAGGGGTCGGCATGCTCTCCACCGCCATCCCGGTCATCATTCTCTCCGCTGCCATCCTCGGAGCTTACCACTTCGGGGGACTTTATGGCATCGCCCTTGCGGCCGTCGGCATGCTGGCCAACACCGGCATTCAACTCGCGGTCGATGCCTATGGTCCGATCTCGGACAATGCGGGCGGCATCGCCGAAATGAGCGAACTTCCCAAGGAAGTGCGCCGCCGCACCGACAAGCTCGACGCCGTCGGCAACACCACTGCCGCCATCGGCAAGGGTTTCGCCATCGGATCAGCCGCGCTTACCGCATTGGCCCTCTTCGCGGCTTACAAGACCTCCTACGAACACACTCCGGGGCACTCCACGCTCACCATCGACATCACCAGTCCCCGCGTCATCGCCGCCCTGCTCGCTGGAGCGATGCTGCCGTTCCTGTTTTCTGCCATGGCCATGGAAGCCGTGGGACGTGCCGCCATGGCCATGATTGAGGAAGTGCGCCGCCAGTTCCGCGAAATTCCGCAACTCCGGGCCGCGGTCGATGCCATGCTCCGCCAGGGCGACAAGCCCCATGAAGAATGGGATGCCGAAGACCGCCGTATTTTCGATGCTGCTGATGGCAAAGCCGAATACGGGCGCTGTGTGGAGATCTCGACGAATTCCGCCATCAAGCAGATGGTGAAACCGGGCCTGCTTGCGGTCTCCGCGCCAGTGGTAGTCGGTTTCATCTTCGGAGGGGACATGCTCGGCGGCCTGCTTGCCGGGGTCACCGTTTCTGGCGTCATGATGGCCCTCTTCATGTCCAATGCCGGCGGAGCGTGGGACAATGCCAAGAAAATGATCGAGGAAGGCTACACGACAGAAGACGGCCAGCATCTTGTGAAAGGTTCGGAAGCGCACAAAGCCGCGGTTGTCGGCGACACCGTGGGCGATCCTTTCAAGGACACCGCCGGACCTTCCTTGAACATTCTCCTCAAACTGATGTCCGTGGTGGCCCTGGTCATCGCTCCATTCATCAAGTAATGGTGGTCCTTGTCCACAAGACACGAGAACTGAAACGGAGCCCGCGCGGCTCCGTTTTTTGTTGCCGAACGGCGCACCCTGGAAATGCCGGGGCGTTACAAAAAATCTCATCAATTATCATGGGCAATCCTCGGGTGACATGGCAGTTTGGATTTGTCAAATGAGCCCTCATCACGCTGCCACTTCCCAACACATCCAATCTGCCATGCCCAGTCCTAACGCACCTACCCACAGCACCACCATCGGTTACCTGCTCTGGATTTTTGGTTTCCTTGGCTCTCACCGGTTTTATTTCGGCAAGCCTGTCACCGGTACCATCTGGTTCCTTACCTTGGGACTTTGTGGAGTGGGTTGGCTGATCGATCTGTTCCTGATCCCGGGGATGGACCGCAAAGCTGAACGTCGCTACACGGCCGGACCGGTTGACTATTCGACGGCTTGGCTGCTCCTGACTTTCCTTGGAGTTTTCGGCGTTCACCGTTTCTACATGGGAAAGCCGTGGACGGCCGTGCTTTACCTCTTCACTGGCGGATTGCTGGGGATCGGTTGGATCTATGACTTCTGCACTTTGAACGGCCAGGTCGACGAGAAAAACCGGGAAGCCGCCGGCGCCGGATTGGTTCCCGCCTAAACCCCTGACTCCCGCAAAACGGCACTGGCGCGGTCATCTGACCGTGCTAGGGTCGCGGAATGCGTTTTCCCCTAAATTCTTTCGTCTTCGGCCTGCTAGCGCTGGCATTGACCGCCAGCACCCTCGCTCCAGCCTCTTCCACCGCTCAGGAAGCCAAGCCTCTGCGCGCCCTCCTCATCTGCGGAGGCTGCTGCCATGATTACGCGAAGCAGCACGTGATCCTCAGCAAGGGGATCTCGGAGCGCGCCAATGTCGTGGTCGATGTCGTTCACTCGGAAGACCGCGGCACCACCCCGCGCTTTCCAATCTACGAAAAAGCGGACTGGGCCAAGGGATACGATGTGATCATCCACGACGAATGCGCCGCTGGAATCAAGGATCTTCCCTACGTTGAAAACATTCTGCAAGCCCACAAAACGGTGCCCGCGGTGAATCTTCATTGCGCGATGCATTGCTACCGCACCGGGACCGATCATTGGTTCAAGTATCTCGGATTGCAATCCAGCGCCCATGGACCGCAGGAACCCATCGCGATCACTTTCGCCGACAAAGAGCACCCCATCACCAAAGGGCTCGCCGATTGGACCACCATCAAGGAGGAACTCTACAACAACATTGACATTTTTGATGCCCATCCGCTCGCCATGGGCAAGCAGATGGTGAAAGGCCAGGCGGTGGAGTCGGTCGTCGCCTGGACCAACCAAACCCTGGGAGCGAGAACCTTCTCCACCACCATCGGCCACAACAATGAAACCGTGGCCGATCCGCGTTACCTCGACCTCGTGACCCGGGGCCTGCTCTGGGCCTGCGACAAGCTCGACGCGGACCATCTCAAAGCATACCAGGGGCTTCCCGGTTCCGTGACCAATCTGCTCTCCCAGCCCAAGGAGGCGGAGAAAGCCACTGCCACGCCGCCCCCCGCTCCGAAGGATGCGGTGCCGGTCACCCTCAGCGCATCCAGCGAGGAGTCCGGCAAGCAGAACTACGCCTGGCGGGCCGTGGACGGAAACAAAGACACCCGCTGGTGCGCCGGCAACGCCGCCAAACCGCAATGGCTCCAATTGGAATTTGACGCTCCCCGCCGCGTCTCCGGAGTCCGCATCAGCTGGGAAAGCGACAACAATATTTACCATCACAAAATCGAAGGATCCACTGACGGTAAGACATGGACCCTGCTGGCGGATGCCACCGAGTCCGCCAAGCCGGGAGACAGCGAGGACTCCTGGGAACCCGCCAACCTGAAATTCATCAAGATCACGGGAACGGGCACCTCCGCAGGGGGATGGATCAGCATCAGGGAGTTGAAGTTGCAGGGAGACGGACTCAACGCACTGGCGCCCAAACTCAGCCAAGCCCAGCAGGCGGCAGCCCAAAAGGAACAAGCCAAGGCCAATGATCCCTACGCCAAGGAAGGCATCAATCCCCCCAGCATCCACAAGCTCACCCCGGAAGAGGAGAAAGCCATCCTCTCCGACGTGAAAATCCCCGATGGCTTTGAGATGACGCTGTTCGCTTCCCCTCCGGCGGTGAACTACCCGGTCTTCGTGGCCGCCGCCCCTGATGGCACGCTCTACGTCAGCAGCGATGGCAACGGCTCGCTTGGCCGCAATGCCAAGCGGGGACGCATTCTCCGCCTGCGCGATCTCGACGGTGACGGTCGGGCCGATGAGACCAAAGTCTTCTGTGAAGTCGACAGTCCCCGAGGCCTCGTCTGGGACAATGACCGCCTCTATCTCGTGCATCCTCCGGATGTCAGCGCTTTCATCGACCGGGATGGCGATGGCGTGGCCGAAGAAAAGCAGACCCTCATCAAGGGGATCGCCTTTGGCTTTGCAGACCGCCCGGCAGACCACACTACCAACGGCCTCAGTCTCGGCATTGACGGCTGGCTCTACATCGCCGGAGGAGACTTTGGTTTCGTGGACGCGGTCGGGACCGACGGACGCCACCTGCAGCATCGTGGGGGAGGAGTCATCCGCCTTCGACCCGACGGCTCCGGGCTCGAAGTCTACGCCACCGGCACCCGGAACATTCTAGAAGTCTCGGTGAGCCCGACGATGGAGATTTTTGCCCGGGACAACACCAACGACGGAGGGGGCTGGGATGTCCGGTTCCATCATTTCGTGGGAGGCGAGAATCATGGTTACCCACGGCTCTTCAAAAACTTCAATGAAGAATGCGTCCAGCCTCTCGCGATCTATGGGGGCGGTTCCGGATGCGGGGCGCTCTATCTTGACGAGCCGGGGTTTCCCGCCGGATGGAACGACCGACCCTACACCTGCGATTGGGGCACCGGGGCTCTGTGGCGACATACCGTGCAACCATCGGGAGCCACTTACGCGGAGCCGGAAAAACCCGAACCCTTCATCCGCATGACCCGACCGACCGACGGGGACGTCGATGGAATGAGCCACGTCTACCAAGCGAGTTGGAAAGGTGCCACGTTCAATTGGGAAGGCCCGGATGTGGGTTACATCGTTCAGGTCAAGCCGAACGGTTTTCAAGCCGCCGCCCTGCCCGATTTTGCCACCATTGGAGAACCGGAACTGATCGCCCTGCTCGAATCCCCCAGTTCCCGCCGCCGACTCGAGGCTCAACGCACCCTGATCCGTCGTGGCCTCACCGGGGACACCGTGAAGCGTTTGAAAGCCGTTGTGGCCGATCCGACGAAACCGCTGGCCGCGCGCACGGCGGCCTTGTTTGCCACCGTGGGGGACGTTGGTTTTTCCGGGACCATCCTTGATGGCTGGGTGCCCAAGGAGGACGACAAGGTATTCGGCGCGGTACTGGCCCGGTTCCTCGCGGAGAGTGCCGGTTTCCATGCCGGACAAGGTCCACTGGAGATTCCCGCCGCCTGCCAATCCCCCGCAGGCCTCGTCCAACTCAACCGGATGATCGTCGCCAGTCCGAAATGGAACGAAGCCGCCCGCCGCCAGGTCTTTGGCGCCTCGCTGAACCACAGCGATCCTGTCGTCACTCACACCGCCAGCCGGGCCTTGGCGGCCTCGGGCGATGCGGCGTTGGCCTTGGCCTTCCTCGATGATGCGGGCACGGCCAAAACGCCGGTTTTCAGAGCACTCGCGATGATGCACCAACCGGAAATCGTCAGCGGTCTCATCGAGCGCATGGACCGCGAGACAAATGCGGAAGTCCGCAAAGGACTGCTCTACGCGCTCTGCCGTCTTCACTTCCAGGAAGGTGAATGGAAGGGAGATTCCTGGGGCACCCGGCCCGACACCCGCGGCCCATATTATCAGCCGGAGACCTGGTCCGAAAGCCCCCGCATTGCCGCCGCGCTCAAGGAAGCCCTGAACAAGGCCCCCGCGGAAGAAGCTGGCTACCTCGTGGGAGAGCTCAACCGCAACCGGATCCAGTTCGGGGAAGCCCTGACGAAGATCCTCGCTCTCGCTGCGAAAAGCGATGCCTATCTGGCAGACGCGGTCGCCCAGTTGGCCAGCGCCGATCCGGTGCCGACGGAAGCCGTGCCCCTGCTGGTTCGGGCGGCCCGCCAGGAGAATGCCTCCGCGGAAACCCTCGCCCAGGCTCTCACCGCCTTGGCGCGCACCGACGGAACCGAAGCTTGCCAGGCATCACTCGCCGCACTGGTTTCCCTGGCCAAAACCGAAGGCTCCGGCAAAGAACAGGACAGCGGGCAGAGCGCTTTTTTCGAGGCTCCGAAGCTGGAAAATCACCACCAACTGCTGGAGCAGGAAGCGGAAAAACTGGGCAACCCGACCTCCGTCTGGGCGGACGCCGCCCTGCTGAAACTGAGCGCTCGCAAAACAGGCAGCCCGGAATCACGGGAACTCTCCGCCAAGGCACTCGATCTCGGGTGGCAGAATACCCAACGCCGCGCCCAGATTCTGAAGGCAGTCGCCCTCATCAAGTTCGCCCCTTATGCGGACAAGGTGCTGGCTTCGCTCGACGATGCCGACAAGGCAGTGGCGCTGGCCGCCAAATCCGCCGCGGGACGGCTCCGCCTCGAAAAGAAAGTGAAGGTGGACCAATCTCCCAAATTGGCCGGACTCAAGCCGGAGGAGATTGTGTCCAAAGTCACCGGACAGAAGGGAGATGTCGCGCTCGGGGAACAGCTCTTCACCCGCCTGACCTGCGTTGCCTGCCACACCGTGAATGAGAACCAGCCTCCCAAAGGCCCCTACCTCGGCAATATTGCCCAGACCTACAAACGCCCCGATCTCGCGTGGGCCATCCTCGATCCGAACAAGACCATTGCCCAAGGCTTCGTCACCGAGGTGTTCTCCCTCAAGGATGGAACCCAGCAGATGGGCTTCGTCACTTTGGAAAGTGCCGACCAGGTGAAGGTACGGAACGTGGCGGCGCAGGAATTCACCTATGCGGTGAAAGACATCACGTCCCGGCAAAAGCTCCCAACTTCGATCATGCCTCCAGGACTGGTAGCCCCGCTTTCCCTCCATGAATTTGCCAGCTTGCTGGATTATCTGGAATCCCTGGTGAAAAAATAAGCCCTCCCCAGTCCGCCCGACTGACGTGGGAGACGCACTTCTCCGGACGTAGGTCTCAGCTCGATCTCAACCAGGAAGCCTCTGGATGGCATCCTGGCCGAAGGATTTTCCGCGCCGATCGCCGCGTTTCGCGGCCTTCACGGCAGTAGCAGGGCATTGATGCCTGATTCTGTTTGGCAATTGTACGTTCCGGGGTTAAAAAATACAACGATGGAGAGGTGGAGCCATTGCCTATGCCTCGGGCTCGGCAACTCAGCCCTGTTTCGTCTGGCATCCTCGCTGTATCATCTGCCCATGAACCGTTCTCCTTGGTTTTTGTTCGTCCTTGTCCGGATCGCCTGTCTTTGTTGGGCCCTGATGCCCGGGTGGTCCCACAGTGAGGAAGCCCCCCGGCTGATCATTGATGCCCGGGGCCCCACGGCAAAAATCTGGGACCTCCTCTTCACCCCTGACGGCGAAACCTTGATTTCAGTTGGAGAGGACAAGTCCGTCTATTTTTGGGACGTGGCCACCGGCACCCTGAAAGGCACCCTGCGGGGGCATATCGGCGATGGCAAGGAAGGGCAGATCAATGCGGCGGCACTCTCCCCTGACGGACGCTGGCTGGCTTTGGGCGGACTGCTAGCTTTCAATTCCGTCGACGGCCCGGCCATCCGGATCATCGATTTGGAAACGAACGAAGTCGCGGCGATGCTCTGGGGGCACTCCGATGTCGTTCAGGCCCTCTCCTTTTCCGATGACGGTCGTCGGCTCGCGTCCGGAAGTCATGACAAAACCGTCAGAATTTGGGACCTCCCTTCGGAGCTGGGACAACGAAAGTCCGGAGCACTTGCCCGCATTGAAACCTCGAAAGAGTTGCAGGGGCACACCCGGGAGGTCTACGCCGTGGCATTTTTGCCCGGAGGAGAACGCCTGATCAGCGGAGGCTTGGACGGCCGAGTGGTGCTGTGGGAGCGGGATTCTGGCCGCGCCATTTCCACCAAAGAGGAGCACTCCGGCGGAGTCTGTGCCATTGGGGCCACTCCTGATGGGAAGAACTTCATCTCCGGAGGGCACGACGGAAAGCTGGTCCTGTGGAGCGCCACCAGCGGCGCGAAGATTCGCACCCTCGCCGAAATGACAGACGAGATCCACTCCCTCTCGATTTCGCCAACCGGAGACCGGGTACTGGCGTCGGCCTCCCCTGGCGGAGAAACGGCGGTGTTTCAGTTGCCATTGGGCACCAAGGTGGAGCCCACCTGCACCTGGCATGATGAACGCGTGTTGGCCTCGGCTTGGCACCCAAACGGGACCTTGGTGGCCACCGCGGGTGGAAAAGAAAACGACATTTATCTCTGGGATCCTTCGGTGGGAATGGGAAACCGGCTCCGTCCCCGACATCACCTGGCTGGCGAGGGTGGACGCTGTGAGCAGGTTCAGTTTGACCAAGCTTCTCCGACAGCGCTTGAATTCCAACGCTACGACTCGGTGAAGGATCAGTTCGTCCCTCTGCGATTTGATCTGTCCACCTTCACTCTCGAACCCTCGAAGAAAAGCTCCCCATCCAGCGGGGCGGTGCTTGTCGGCCCCATGGGCCCGATCGAAATCTCCAAGGATCACCCCTATTCGATTAAGGTGGGCAGGGACACTGTCACTAATACGCCCGCTTTCGATGGGCAGATCAGGTGTGCCACCTACCTGCCGTCGGGAGATCTCATCATTGGATCGGAATTCTCTCTGCGTCGGCTTAATTCCGAACTCAAGCCGGTCCATTATCTGGTGGGCCATACCGGGGAGATCAGCAGCCTGGCGGTGTCGGCCAACGGGGAGTATCTGGCCTCGACCTCCAAAGATCAAACCATCTGCCTGTGGAGCCTCAAACTGCCCGAGCCAAAAGACCGCCCCAGTCTGGGAGCCCGGTTCGGCAGTGAAAAGCTCAGCCCCTTGCGCCTCCAGAAAATCTTGCCCGGCTCGGCAGCGGCAAACGCGGGGCTCCAACTCGGTGATGAATTGGTCTCGATCGACGGCACCCCGTTTGATCAAAGTCTGGAGACGCTCAAAGCCTTCCTCCGGAAAAAAGAACCCGGTGAGGCACTCCAGTTTGAATTCCGCCGCTCGGGAACTCTGAAAAAAACCACGGTCACGCTGGACCGCAGCCTGAAAACCATCCCGGATGCCGCCCCCTTGGCCACTCTCTTTGTCACCGACAAAGGTGAATGGATCTGTGCCTCGCCACAGGGTTACTTTGCCTCCTCGCCCTCCGGAGCCAAAAACATCCTGTGGCATTTCGACCGGGGGCTCGACAACCTGGGAAAATCGGTGAACGGGGACGACCTTTTTGCTCATTTTTGCCGGGAGGACCTGGTGAGCGATTCGATCCGGGGAGTGGCCCTGCGCAGTGACAGTTTTGACCTCGATCTGGCCGCCAGAGGAGCCCATACGATCTCCATCATCAGTCCGGCCAACAACCATGAAGCGAGCCAGCCCAAGCAGGAAGTAGTGGTGGAAACCGACGCGCCGGAAGGAACCCGGATCGTGCTCTACCAACAAAACAAGGCTCTCGCTGCGGAACCGGGACCTCCGGTCAAAGTGGGGGGACGCATGCGCCTGACCTTCGAGGTTTCCCTGGTGTCGGACGAGGCCGGGAATCAGATCCACGCCGTCGCCGAAAACGCCGATGGAGTAACCACGAAGTCATCCCCGGTCCTTGTAAAATACCACGGCATCAAGGCGGAAGCCAGTCTCCACCTTCTCGCCGTGGGGGTGAACAAATACCAGGCCTCCGGACAGGACCTGACCTACTGCCGCCCGGACATCGAAGCCCTAGTCAAGGCAATGCAGGCGGCAGGCCAAGGCAGCCTCTATAAAAACATCCAAATTGACACTCTTTACGATGACCAGGCCACGAAAGCCGGCATCGAGAAGAAATTCCGAGAGATCGCCGCTATCGCCGGGCCTGAGGATGTCTTTGTCTTTGCTTTCGCCGGTCACGGGTTCATGGATACCGGCCCCAAGGGAATTGAGGAATTTTTTCTGGCTCCTCACGACGCCCTGAGCAGTGGCAACAACGGAGCCGGGCTCGCCACCAGCGAACTGAGAGCCCTCTCCGCCAACATCAAATCCTTGAAACAGATTTTGCTACTGGACGCCTGCCAATCTGGCGGAGCCACCCAGGGACTTGCCTTTCGGTCCGCCCCTCCGCTGAAAAAAGCCCTCACCCAACTGTCCCGGAGCGCGGGAATTTATGTCTTCGCCGCCTCGCGGATGGAGGAGTATGCGGCGGAGGATGCTTCCCTGGAACACGGCCTCTTCACCTATGCCCTGCTGGAGGCCCTCAATGGCGAGGCCGATGCCAATAAGGACGATGTCCTGTCAGTGCTGGAGATCCAATCCTACATCAATGACCGGGTGGGTGACCTGAGTGAAAAAATCACCCGCGATGGCCAGCCTGCGATCCGACAGACTCCGACATTTTCCGGAGTGGGACAGGACTTCCCGCTCGCCAAAGTCCCCCTGGCAGAGGATCGGGGAAAACAAAACCTCCCGCCGGGAGACAGCGGGAAAGCGGGCGGTGAATGACCACCGACCGCTCCCCGCAACACCTATTGGAAACCGGCCGAATCCCAACAACCGTGGAATTGCTGGGATAGCGTTCCGCGAAGCTCAGAGAATTTCACCTTCTCTGCCACCAATGGACACACTCTGCCCGCTGGAAACCGATTCATCCAACACCAGAACCTGATTGCCCATCTTCTTGGTGCCGGGATCATAGGCGATCACGTGAGTCTTCCCTTTAGATGGGGAATCCTTGGGAGGTGAGACCTTCACATACTTGCGTTTGCTGCTGCTGTTGACCGTTGCGGCCTTGGCTCGGGCTTGCGCCAACTGCTGCTCATCGGCCTGGTATTTGGCGACCACCGCCATGGTGACCGCACTGATGGCGCTCACAGCCAAGGATGGGGCTCCCACGCGACCGGCAATGTTACCGAGCGTCCCGCCCATCATGGCCGCCTGTTCTGCGGTGCAAGAGACGCCGCCGAAAGCGATCCCCAAAAATGCCAACCCGGCGCCAAGACGGCGCAGGCGGTGGCAGGATGATTCATCTGTTGTCCTGGTCCCAATCATAATCATTTTGTAGGTTTGTTGGTGGTATGAGTTTACCGGATGCAAGAAAGTAGCGGGGCTCCAATTTCCGCTGACAATCCCTGTTGCCTAGGCTTACACGATTCCGGCAAGCGCCATCATTGGGGCGCGTCCGGCATCGCGCAAGCTATTTTTATGGCATGCGGACGAGAATCCCCCACCCTTTTCCAAAGATCGTAAGGACAGCAAGATCGGAGCGATGACTCAGCACAATGCCCCAAAGTGCCCTGAAATGCGAAGTGTCCCGAATCTGTCAAGGGTTCCCACTCCAGCGGCCCAAACCCGACAATCCACCCTTCCAAATTGCTTTTTGCTTCCGGGGGACCAGTGACTTCCGGTCCCCCGCTCCATCCGGGAACGATCGACACAAAATTCGAATAATTCTATCCCCTGCACCGTCACATCACACAACCAACTGTGCTGTTGAACTACTCATCTGTAAAAATTGTCACCAATTTGAACCGAATTGATTCAAAAAAACCGAAATGTCGTTTACACTCGTCCCTGGTATCGGTTTGCCCTCTACCATCCTTGCCATGAAAACTCTTTCTTCCCATCCCTCTCCGCCTGTTTTTCGCCATTGGCAGTCCGCGCCGACTCTTTTGGCGGCATTGGCCCTGTTGGTTCTTTTCACCTCCCAACGAGTGTTTGCGGCAGATCCTGCGGCAGAAAAAGTGGTGCTGGATATCTTTGAAAAACACTGCGCCGACTGCCACTCTGAAGGGGACGAAGACCCCCCGCTTTCCTCCAAAACCAATTTGGGAGAGCTGATCGCAAATGCCGATTACATCAACAAAGAGGATCCCGATGCGGGGGAACTGCTCCGCCGGATTTTGCTGCCGGCAAACTCCCCCAAACGCATGCCAAAAAGCAAGGGAGAACCCGGCTCCGAAAAATACCGGGAACCTCTGGCCGAAGAAGAGATCGGCGCATTGCGAAACTGGGTAACCGGGAAGTCCTCGAAACCGGTCGCCAGCGCGACCAAGACGGCTCCTGCTCCGGAAGGAGACAAGCCCGAAGGGAAAGATCCAGGTCCTCCTCCGGCGATGGTCGTGAAAGGAGAAAACCGTGGCAAAGTGGATGTCGCGGAAGTTTCCACCAAACCGGGATCTCCCTCCAAACCGGGCGATGACGGCAAACCTGCGGACAATGGTCCTCCCGCAGGAGACGGTGCCAAACCCGCACCGGCCAACATGAAGCCGGAAAATGGTCGTCCAGAAGAAAGCCCGTCAGATGGCCCGCCGGAATCCAAGACCAATGTGGCAGCCGTCCAGAGCCATGCGCCGGGCCCTGACGCCAACGCTCCAATCGATGAACGGGTCAAATTCCTCTTTGAGGAGAAATGCGCGGAATGCCACCGCGCCAAGAAAAAGCCTCTTCTTCACAAGGATATCGATCTCGCCTCATTGCTCACTTCGAAATATGTCGAAAATGGCGAACCCGAAAAATCCGTGGTCTATCAAGTCGTGGCCTATGATTCTGAAAGCCCTGACCGGATGCCGGCCAGCGAAGGCCATCCTGGCGACAAAGGCTACCGCGAACCGCTGACTTCCGATGAGAAAAAACTCATTCACGAGTGGATCGGCGGCCAAAGCACGCACTCTTCCAAACGGGAATTCATCGCCCTAGGCGACATGCTGAAGGACATCAATGCCGACTTGGAGAGCCAACCGGAAAGCCGCCGCCCTTTCCTCCGCTATCTCACCCTGGGCAACCTCTACAACATTTCCGCCAAAGACGGCAATCCCGCCGAGTCAGACGCGATGATGGACACTTACCGTGCGGGGATGAGCAAAATGCTCAACTGCCTCTCCTATTCAGCCAAAATCACGGTTCCCCATCCCATTGATGAAGCCCGGACCTGCTTCCGGATCGACATCCGGGACTACACCATCAAACCGGCGATGTGGGAAAAGATCGCGAATTTCTATCCGTATGGACTCAAAGGGGTCTCGGCGCGTTTCGAGAACCGCATCAAAGACATGACGGCCAGTGAGCAGGCCTACATGCGGGCCGACTGGTTCACCTTCGCAACCTCGCAGCCTCCGCTCTATCATGAAATCCTAGAACTTCCCGAAACCGAGCCCGAGTTCGAAAAAAAATTCGGAGTCGACACCCTGGAAAACCTCCGCAACCGTCAAGCGGTGAGAGCTTCGTTCTTCCCTTCCGGCGTGTCCCAAACCAACCGCCTCGTGGAACGTCATGATCTCGGCACCCACGCCGGGGCTTACTGGAAAAGCTATGACTTCACCCGGAACAATGCCGGGGACAAGCAGGATCTGACCCTTGCCCCGCTCGGTCCGAAGGAAGCCAAACTGACCGAGGACAAAGATCTCATGTTTACCCATGACGGCGGTGAAATCGTCTTCCACCTGCCCAACGGCTTGATGGGTGGCTACCTCGCCACGTCGGCGGGAAAACGGCTCAACCGGGCCCCCATCGAAATCGTGCAGGACAAGACTGGTTTCCGCGAGGATGGGATCGTCCTCAACGGCATCTCCTGCATCGCCTGCCACAAGCATGGCTTGAATGCCCCGCCCACCCAATCGCTCGACACCATGGAGGACCAATTGGGCAGCCG
>JADZAX010000587.1 GCA_020852405.1 Verrucomicrobiales bacterium | reverse complement strand
TGCCGAACCTGGAGGGCCTTTTATCATCCGTGTGGTCGATGCCGCAACGGACCGTCCCGTTCCTCTGGTCCGACTGACCACAGTCCATGCGGTGGAGTATTTCACTGACAATGAGGGACTGGTCGCCTTTGATGAACCAGGATTGATGAATCAACAGGTCTTTTTCCAAGTCACCAGCCATGGTTACACCTTTCCCAAGGACGGTTTTGGCATGGCCGGAACCAGACTCCTGACCAAGTCCGGAGAAACGGCCACCATCAAAGTGGAGCGACAGAACCTCGCCGAGCGCATCGGTAGAATCACCGGGGCGGGTCGTTATGAACACACCGCCAGAACCGGCCGGCCCCTCCCTGATCCGGACGCCCTGATCAATGCCGGCGTTCTCGGCAGCGACAGTGTCCACAATGCTGTTTTCGAAGACAAACTTTTCTGGCTTTGGGGCGACACCAACCGCGCCAGCTATCCCCTGGGAAACTTCCAGACCACCATGGCCACTTCCCCCCTGCTCCCGGGAAGACCGGGAGCTTCGGTCAATCCCGGCTTGTCCTATTTCACTGGTCCAGACGGTTTTGTAAAGGGCATGGCAGCGATGCCCGGTGAAGGCCCCACCTGGCTTTCCGCTCTGGTCACCTTGAAAGATTCCACAGGGAAGGAACACCTCTGTGCGACCTACGCCAAAGTCAAAGCCCCTCTGACGGTCTATGAGCGGGGTCTTTGTGAATTCGCAGCGGAGAAGACCGCGTTTGAAAAAATCCTCACCTTCCCGCCAAAGGCTGTTGCCTTCCCCGATGGACATCCATTCCCCCACCAGACCGCGGATGGACGCGAATGGATGTATTTCGGGGAAGCGCTCCCCCGGCTACGACTGCCCGCGAACTATGAAAGTTGGCGAGATCCTCGGACCTACGAACCAGTCACCCCCGATGTGGCTTTCACCTCGCAGGCAGACGGCCGCAAGGTCATCTCCCACAATGGTTGCGTGATGTGGAACGAATACCGCCACCAGTGGCTCAGCATCTTCACCGAATTGCATGGCCGGACTTCCGAACTCGGAGACATCTGGATCGCCGAAGCCCCGTCCCCGGAAGGACCGTGGCGCACAGCGGTTCAGGTGCTGCAGCACGACCACTATTCCTTTTACAACCCCAAATGGCACCCCTACTGGAGCGAAAACGGGGGGCGGATCGTGTATTTTGAAGGTACCTACACGGCCACCTTCTCCGGCAACCTGCATCCAACGCCACGCTACGATTACAATCAGATCCTCTACCGGCTCGATCTGCAGGATCTCCAACACCCCTGACCCGACAGGACCATTCCCTGTTGATTCCGCCGAAACGAACGTCATCGCGCCGACGCTTTTCCTTTGCTCCCGCCCGGATTTGGTCCAACCTACAAGGATTGCCCGAGTCGCCCCACCGACCCTGACGCCCTATGTCCGTATCCATCAAGACTCTCAAAATCCCCCGGCCGGTTCCCACCAGCGTCACCCGTGTCCGACCGCCCAAGAAGAACATTCCCCAGACTAAAACCGAACGGGATGCACTGCTCGCCTATATCCGCGCCTACGTGGAAAAGGTGAACCCCGTTCCCCCGATGCCCTTGGACGAGTTGGACGTCCACGCCAAACGCATCCTGGCGGACACCGGTTTTGACGAGATTTACCTGCACTACACCGCTGTAGTGCTCAACAATGAAATGTGGCGCGAAACCCTCGCCGCGATCCCTTACGAGCGCCGGCTTCTCCTCATGCCGAAATGCCTCCGGGTCGAGGACAAATGCCCGGCTCCTTTTGATGAGTTCGGCCTGCTGTGCAAGCAATGCGGGTTGTGCAGCATCCAGGATTTCCAGAACGAAGCGGAGCGACTTGGTTACGCGGTTTTGGTCGCCGAAGGATCCGCGGTGGTGATGTCACTCATCCAGACCGGCAAAATCGAAGCCATCGTCGGCATTTCCTGCCTGGCGGTGCTCGAGAGGACGTTCCCCTATGTGGAAGCCGCGGCGATTCCCTCCATCGCGGTTCCCCTGCTGCAGGATGACTGCATCAACACCACGGTCGACATGGACTGGGTCTGGGAATACATCCACCTGACCAGTGAAGACACGACCCGCAGACTCAACCTCAACGCCTTGCATGACGAGGTCCACACCTGGTTCACTCCTGAGGCCCTTTCAGACACCATGGGGCCAGTCAGCGGTGAACAGGAGCGCATCGCGCGCGAATGGCTGGCCCGGGACGGCAAGCGCTGGCGCCCCTTTCTCACCGCCGCGACCTACCAAGCCCTGCGCCCCGATCGTGGAGAACCCATGCCGGAAGATCTCCGCCGCATCGCCATTGCGGTGGAATGTTTCCACAAGGCATCCCTGATTCATGATGACATAGAGGACGAAGACCACGGCCGCTACGGACTGCCCACGCTCCACGCCGAGCATGGAGTTGCGGTGGCCCTGAATGCCGGAGACCTTCTCATCGGGGAAGGTTACCGCCTCATCAGCGAATGCCAGGCTTCCGCGGAGGCGAAGGTCGAGATGCTGCAATCTGCGGCCCGGGGACAACGGGAGCTTTGCCTCGGGCAGGGCGCCGACCTTCTGTGGTCGCGTCAGCCCCAGCCTCTCAAGACTTCCCAAGTGCTGGAAATATTTCGCCAGAAAACAGCACCGGCCTTTGCGGTGGCCTTGGAACTTGGCGCCGCCTATGCAGGCCAGCTCTCGCCCTATGCGGCGGCGTTGCGCTCCTACAGTGAGAATCTTGGCATCGCCTACCAAATCCGTGATGACATGGAGGATCTCGGTGAGGATGCCGGAGACAATGCGTTGGAACGGCCGCGCCTCAGCGTGTTGCTTTCGGTGGCCCAGGAGCGGGCCAAAGGTGATGACAAAGCTTTTCTCGACAGCCTTTGGAACAACAACCAACTCGAGGGAGTCGCTGTTCACAAATTACGCAATCTGGCCCAGACCCTGAAGGCGGACGAGAAGTGCAAGCTCCTGCTGGAGACTTACAAGGACACCGCCATCAGGTCACTGCAGGATGTCGACAATGCCAACCTCAAAGGACTGCTTCGGCGGGTCATGGGGAAAATTTTTGCCGACCTTGAAATCAAAGGTTGGTGCCGTGAATTTGAAGTCAAAAATGGTGTGCGCGAGGAAGCCGCTCCCGAAAATCAATCCCCCGTCTCCGTATGACCCCCCACGAAACCTTGGAGCGTCTCCGCTCCCGCATTGACGGATCCCGCCAACTCAGTGAGAGCGCAAAGGAGAAATTGCTCGCCTTTGTGAAGGAGGTCGATGGGGAATTGTCCGGATTGGAGGGAGAAGAAGCCGGACACCAGCTTCATTCCGCGCTCAACCTGACCGATGCGGTGGCATTGGAAAGCGATCGGGCGACCGAAAACCGCGACGTGTTTCACAAAACACTCGACGCACTCAATGCCTCCCTCACGGAATTGGAAATCCGGCATCCCCGGATTGCCCAGGCATTGGCCGGCATTGGCCGCTCCTTTTAGCGGGCCCGCTCTCTCCATATTGAGACCGGAAAACTGGTCTTGGGCGGGATCTGACCGTCTGCTCCGGTGGACTCCGATGGGGCGTCCGGTGATTGATCGACCGATCCAGTCAACCGCGCTAGGAATCCCCCGATGCATTCAGGGCCCCGAGTCAACCGAACCGCCTGCTTCCATCCCTACTTCGTTTTCCACACCGGGGATCCCTGAGTGGAATCAGCATAGCCCCCTCAACAGAAACCTTCAGGAAAGCCCATTCTGAGTCAAAAAAAGAACGGCAGCCAAGGACGAACCCTGAAACTGCCGTTGATTGTTTGTGTCTGGAAAAAGTTCGGAACTGCAGCTCAGAGGCTTTCGGCGCCTTTGTGACCAAGGATCTTGACCGTGCGGTTGAGCTGATCAAATTCGATCGGCTTTTTGATGACCGTGACCGGACCACTGGAGAGGATTTTCGTGAGAATCTCGCTGTCCGGATAACCCGTGATGATCACAATCGGAAGGTCGGGATGCTTGGCCTTGAGCTCTGCATAGAGTTCGTCGCCCGGCATGTCGGGCAACTTGAGGTCAAGGAACACCAGATCAAAACGCTGCTTTTCGGCGTGGGCCAGAGCATCCGCTCCATTGCCAACCACAACGCGTCCGAAACCGGCCTTCTTGAGGAACTGCTTGAACAGCGTCTGGAGCGCGGGGTCATCATCGACCACAAGCACCGTGGGCTGTCCGCCGCCGTCCGTCTTCAGAACATCGCGGTCCAGCAGGCTGCGCTTGATGCGCCAGCGTCCGCCGATCTGGATTGCCGGAAGTTGTCCTCGCTGCACGAGATAGTATACCGTGGGCAAAGGAATCCGCAGATACTCTGCGGTTTCTTTGACCGTCATCAATTCGGGTGGTTCTTCGTCTGCCATGATTCGTTTAAGGGTGCGTAGATTGAAAAGAGACGAGAAATTGGTCGGCCAGCAGGCCTTTGGAGTTCTTAAATTTTAATAAAGATAATAAAAACAAAACTCAAGGGAGCTAGTTAAAACTCAATTTCGTCACAAGGCAAGGAAATTTTTGCGAATTTTGTCATTTTTGAATTTCTATTCTGCATATTTTTATCGACTCGGGCCTTGAATCTTCCAAGGAATGCTTCTGCCCATTGAGATTGTCGTGATTTTTTTTGGATTCCTTATGGAGTTTCCGGCATTCGCGACTAACGGGAATGACTGCTCTCCACTCGTATGCCTAGGCTATCCCAACAGCGCATTGCGACCGGCTTAAATGCCGCCTTGGTTGGCGCCACCCCTGAAAAGGCTCGACTGAAAGATCTCAAAATAGTGGTTTTTTCTGATCACCACCGGGGCACAGGTGACCGGGCGGACGACTTCAGAACCTGCCGACGGATTTATCACGCCGCCCTGGCCTATTACCTCGAACTGGGCCACCGCCTGGTGCTGCTCGGCGATGTGGAAGAGTTGTGGGAGCGCCCTCTCGGCTCGATCATCCGACGTTATCAGACCACCCTTGAGTTGGAGCGGTGCTTCTTCGCCGCGCAGCGCGGAGTCCGACTCCTCGGGAACCATGACGAATCCCTCATCTGGCCCTGGCACCGCAACGCTCTGGCCCCGTACCTCTGTGACGCCCCTTTGCTGGAGAGTCTCTGTATCGAGCTTTCGGATGAAACCGTGGGAGCAGAGCCTGCGCGACTGTTTTTCGCCCACGGCCACCAAGGCCTCGCCTATACAGCCTTTGACCGCTTTGTGGTTCGGCAAATTTGGGCGCGTCTGCAGGGATTGACTGGATGGAAGTTCGGTTCCGGAACACCAGCGGAGAACCACGACCTTCGAAGATCCCATGAATTGGCGCTCTATCATTGGGCAGCGAACCTCACCTCCCCGCATTTGCTGATCTGTGGGCATACCCACCACCCCGTCTTCATGTCGACGGC
>JADZAX010000586.1 GCA_020852405.1 Verrucomicrobiales bacterium | reverse complement strand
CCTCCGTTCTCACTGGCCCAGTCACTGCGCGTGGCCGCCACCCTGACTGCTGTGCGGACTTGGGCAGATGAAGGGGGTCTGCTGAAGCGACGCATCCCCACAGAAACCGAAGCCTTGGACTCCCTGCCGCCCGGCTTGGAGAGTGCCCCGGAGGCTTCTCCGGAGGCTCCGCAGGTCGAATCGCTTGTGAACTCGGAAGACAGCGGACAAGCGGAATCCGCGCCGACCCTTCCCGAATTGGGGACTCCTCTGTTCAAAGAACAGGAAGCGGTGACGGAAGAAGAAACCGCCGCGCCTCCTAATTCCACCGGGCCGGACACCTCACCAGGATTCGCCTTTTCGGCCATTCCAGCGACCGGTCCTGAAGCCAAACTGACCGACCGCATGGCGGATTTCGAGAAACTCGTCATCCAACACACCGAAGGGACCCTTCTGGCGCTGCTCGACCGGGATGGTCATGCGCTCTCCTTTCCTCAGGCACTGACTGATGACCCGGCCACCAATCGGGAGTTCGTGCAATCCGTGACCCAGATGACCCGTTCCATGCGTCGCTGGGGACGTCCCTTGGGGCTCGATCACGACACCGCGATGCATTTCCCGACCCGCTCGGAATGGCTCTGTCTGATCCCCATCCTCGCGCGACCACAAGACGCAACGAGTTGGGTTTTTCTCGCCGTGCGGGTTCCCCACCCCATTGATCCCTTCCTGCTCGATCGGTTCCGCTCGGCTTTGCGCTCCACTGTGAGCGGCCGGACCGAGTAACATTTCCGACCCGCTCCCCATGGCTCTTGCTCCGCTCGCGGTCCCTCCCGCCAACGCCATCAAATCGAAACTTGATCTCATCCAGACCCGTCTCGAAAACGTCGTGCTGGGCTCACAGGAAGCGTCCTCCCTGCTGATCATCTCTCTGCTCGCCGGTGGCCATGCCCTGATCCAGGGGGAACCCGGGATTGGCAAGACATCACTCGCCAAAGCCATCGCCCATCTCATCCACGGGCGCTTCCGCCGGGTCCAGTTCACTCCCGATCTTCTTCCCTCCGATATTCTGGGCTATTCCGTGTATCATCAGGCCTCCGGCCGGTTTGAATTCATGGAGGGGCCCGTCTTCTCACACCTCCTGCTCGCGGATGAAATCAACCGGACGAGCCCCAGGGTACAGAGCGCCCTGCTCGAATGCATGAACGAAGGGCAGGTCTCGCTGGATGGGGAAACCCGCTACCTTGCCACTCCCTTCATGGTCGTGGCCACGCAGAACAGCCTCTATTCGACCGGCACCTTTGCCCTTCCAGAGCCGCAACTGGACCGCTTTCTCATTTCCATAGAAATGCAAATGCCGCCCCCCGCCATGCAGAGCCGCATTCTGCAGCAGCACCTCCAGGGCAACCATCAAGTGCACACGCTGGAGCCATTGGCGACAGTGGAGGAAGTTAGAGGCTGGCAGCAAGCCGCCCGGGACATCGCCGTCGCCGAGACCATCTGCCATTATATCGTGGCCTTGTGCGAAGCCGTCCGCCACCACCGCAAGCTACGTCAGGGAGTGTCGACTCGAGGCAGTTTGTCCCTGCTCCGTGCCGCTCAGGCTTCAGCTCTGCTCCAAGGCCAATCCGCTGTTTTTCCGGATGATGTGAAACGTGTTTTCATCCCCGTGCTTGCCCACCGTCTGGCATTGGCGGATGAAGAACAGGGCTCTTGGTCCGGGGAGGAGCCCGGCCGGAGACGACAGATCGCCGCATGTCTCCAGTCCATCCTCTCAGAAGTCCCTGTGCCATGATGGCAGGCCCCATTTTTGAGGCCCCTTACAGCTTGCGCAGCCGGTCAGGGTTCATTACTTTTAAAGACTTTTCATCGCTGTCTTCAGCAAACCAAACCCATCAATTATGAAACCTTGGTACTACGCCGACGCCAACCGCCAACAGCTCCAAACCACTGAAGATCAGCTTCCCATGCTCATCCAAAGTGGTGTCATCCAGACTTCCACTCCCGTCTGGGCAGCCGGCATGCCGGCATGGACACCAGCCGGCCAGGCGTTGCCACAGCTGTTTTCTTCGGTGAGCGCGCCACCCGCCCCCGGACTCCCTCCCGCAGTGCCGCAGGCTGGGGCTCAGGCCATGCCAACCCGAAGCCACCAAGTGGATTATGAAATTTTCGGGGACGACCTCCAAATCATCGAGGTTGAATTGGATCCCGGTGAGACGGTCATCGCGGAGGCGGGAGCCATGAATTATCTCGAGCAGGACATCCAATTCGAAACCAAGATGGGTGATGGCTCCCAGCCGAATGAAGGTTTCATGGGCAAGCTCCTTGCAGTGGGCAAACGCGCCCTGACCGGCGAGTCCCTCTTCATGACCCACTTCACCCACCGGGGTGGCCAGGGCAAACGGCGGGCCGCCTTTGCCGGCCCCTATCCGGGCAAAATCATCCCGATCAATCTCGGAGAAATCGGTGGCGAAATCACCTGTCAGAAGGACGCCTTCCTCTGCGCGGCGTTCGGAACCCAGATCACCATCGCGTTCAACAAACGTCTTGGGGCTGGCTTCTTTGGTGGGGAAGGTTTCATCCTGCAGAAACTCAAAGGGGACGGCATGGCCTTCATTCACGCGGGCGGAACAGTCATCAAAAAGGAACTCAAAGGAGAGCAGCTCCGGGTCGACACGGGTTGTATTGTCGCCTTCAGCCCGGGAATCACCTATGACATCCAACGGGCAGGTAATCTGAAATCGATGTTTTTCGGAGGGGAGGGGCTCTTTCTCGCCACCCTTCAGGGTTATGGCACCGTCTATCTGCAAAGCCTGCCCTTTTCCCGCTTGGCCGACCGCATTCTCGCCAATGCTCCCTCCGCCGGCGGAAAATCCACGGGGGAAGGCAGCATCCTGGGAGGTCTGGGAAATCTGCTCGGCGACTGATTTTCGCAGGCGCCTGCGGAGAGAGGTCCCATGTTCGAAGTTGCCATCC
Organism: Verrucomicrobiales bacterium; assembly: GCA_020852405.1. Taxonomy (GTDB): domain Bacteria; phylum Verrucomicrobiota; class Verrucomicrobiia; order Verrucomicrobiales; family DEV007; genus JACKQE01. The sequence continues at coordinate 691 of JADZAX010000586.1, read as the reverse complement.
TCGCGGCCCTGTTGCTCCTGGTTCTCGGGGGATTGGCAGCCGCCGTGGGGCCCTCCCTCTGGCGTCGCCGGATCCGCCATTGTCATGCGTCGCAGCCCTTCCCGGAAGAATGGCAGGGTTGGCTGGAGAATGACTACGCGCTCTACCCGCATCTTCCGGCGGATCTGCGTCAGAAGCTGCACGGATACATCCAGATTTTCCTTGCGGAGAAAATCTTCGAACCCTGTGGGGATCTCCGCGAGGTGACTCCTGAAATGCGGCTGCTGGTTGCCGCCCAAGCGTGTCTGCTTCTTCTCGGGATGCGGCAGGCTACCTTCTACCCACGTCTCCGGACAATTCTGATCTACCCGGATGCTTACCGGGACTCCGGGAAACGGGTTTTCGAACTGACCAAAGACCGCAAAGCCCGCCGTGAGGATCGCCTCGGAGAATCCTGGGGATCCGGGTCCGTAGTGCTGGCCTGGTCGGACGTGCTGCGAGGCGCGGCCTCCGAGGATGACGGCATCAATGTGACTTACCACGAGTTCGCCCACCAACTGGATCAGGCCGATTCCAGGGCTGACGGTGTCCCGCCTCTCGAAGACGGCGAAGACTATTCTCATTGGGCCGGAGTATGGAGTGAAGAATATGCGGACTTTCTAGATCAGGTCGACGCATGGGAATCCCACCGGAGCCAGAAAGCTCCGCTGCT
>JADZAX010000585.1 GCA_020852405.1 Verrucomicrobiales bacterium | reverse complement strand
TGGTCGAGGTTGTTGCCGGGTTTGGTGCCGGCGGCGAGGAGCCGGGCGGCGGTGAGCGTGCAGAAAACTTTGGGCAGACGCAGCCCGCATTTCACCCGCAGCCAGAGCAGATCGAACTTGGCGTTGTGGGCGATGACGGTGGCGACCGAAAGGATATCCGCCAGCGGGCCGAGGTCGTAGCCCACCGCCATCAGGTCGAGCATCCAGACTGGTCCATCCTCGCGGCATAGGGTGAGCAGGCGGATGTCGCCGCGCCAGGGATCGAGCCCGTCGCCTTTGCGGTTGCCGTAGGTTTCGAGATCGAGGGCGATGCGGCCGCTCCCGGAGAGGATCAGGTCATCGACGATGCGGTCGAGGTCGGCTTTGAAGCCGGAATACCAGCGCGGACACCTACGGCCAGTTTCGGGACAATTTGAAGCGTGGCACCATCCTGGGATTGGATCAGCCTGAGGAAGGCCCCTCGTGCCAGACATTGGGTTCAGCCGAGTGAGGAATTCGATCATCAACTGAAGATCGAGAGAGCACGTCTAACGCCCTCTGAAATACCGCCTCATTTCGCGTTATAAGTAGTTGATGACAAGAACTCGGCATTACGTGCCGGTCATCCCCAGTCCCTGCGCAGCAATGTTCCACAACTAGGAAGGCGCGTCGTCATCGTGAACCGGTGACACTGGTTCTTGAACCGCCCGATCTGGGAGGACCTGGACGGTTCTCCAATCAGGCGCCTAGACCTGCAAGGCTAGACCGATCCGGCCGCCCCTCCCCCGGGGATCAGGTCTCTAGGTCTGATCATTCTTATCCGACTGCCAGTCTTGCTGCACGATCGCTGATCCTCTGTTTGCGGGCCGTCAACTAGTCCGCCCGACCAGTTCCTGCAAGGGCACCCTTGCGGCGCACCCGCGCGCCTCTCCCGAACCCGAATTTCCGGGGAGGCCGCGGCGGCAGTTCCGTGGTCTCCCCATCACCCGAAACACGAACAAACACAAAGATATGGAGACCAAAGGAATCAGTCCACAAGCAGGATGCCTGCTCGTCAATGAAATCGCCCCGCGCCTGCGCGTCACGGCTCGTTGCCTGCCAAAAATCGGCGCAGACGACGAAGAAGAGTTGTATCAGGACGGCCTTGCGATTGCCGCTGGCATGCTCCACTCAGCAGAGCAATTGGGCAAGAAAGTTACCGCTGGAAACATCGCCTGGTTTGCCGGCAAACAGCTGGCCACCGGGAGGCGCAGTACCTATGGAGGAAGAGCTGATGCCCTGTCCCCTGCTGCGCAGCTTGATCGGCGTTCGCTGCTCAGTCCCCTGCAATTGGAAGTGTCTCTCGATCCGGACTCCGGCGAGGGCATTCCTCTGCTGGACCTATTGACCGATACCGCCGAGGATCCGGCCCAGGCTGCGGCCCGGAACCTGGATTGGGAGACCCTCCTGTCAGGATTGGACGGACTTTCCCGCCGGATGATTCTCGCGTTTGCGCGGGGCGACTCCATGCGAGACCTCAAAGCCGAAGCAGGATTGAGTGACTCCGGGATGAGCGGACGGAAACGCCAGCTCATTGCGGCTATGCGGGAGACGCTGGGCCAGGATTGTTTGAGTGATGCCTGCCGCGAGCCCAAGTGGCGGGCGGACATCAGCGTCCTCCGCGAAAGGGAAGCGTGTCGGCATGGATTGGCGGCAGTCTGATCCCCAGAGAAAGAAACTGGTCCGCCGCCCTTCGGGGCGGTCGGGCTTTTTTCTTAGCTATGGGTCGTTTCCAGCGCACTTCCGCCATGGCCACCCATGCCGCATGCTGAACCGGTCCAACCAGAATCATTCACGCGTCATCAAGTTTGAGCATCTGAGGCAATTGCTTGCCTCCCCGCGACCTGAGCCGCAAGTGATCCAGTGTGTAGTCGAGCATCGCCCGACGCACAGGGAGACGCAATTTGCCAGCAAGAATGCCGAAGTCCGCTTCAATCGAATTTCTCTGGTCCTCCGGCAAAGCCGGATTGGCCACCAAAGTCAATTCCTCCCACGTGTCCCAATCCTCGTCTTTGGGCAACTCAATGCCAGCAGCATCCTTCGGCCACTCTGTTTGGCGGATTCGACTCAACACAAAGTCCCGGTAATCGCGGTTTTCTTCACACCAAGCCCGCAAATGCCAACGGTAGCCGTTGTGCCCAAACGCCCGATGGACAATCCAACGCCAACCCACCTCCCTCCGACCCGAGAGAGATCCATAGTCGATCCGCAGCCTCAATTCCTGATACACTGCAAAGAATGACGCCCTTTGCACCGCCAGAACTGCTTCCCTCGCGGGCAAGGCTACGAATGCCACTCGGGCGGCCACTGGTGTCGGCAAGGAGGGCGATGCCAACGCCATGGTTGAAGCAGCCAGCCCCCCACTCCCCCCCAGATACAATGCCAAAGCCTCCTCGAGACGTGGCGCGTGAAGTCTGCACTCCATGTGAGGTTCGCCCCAATAGGTTTTGGCCTTCAGATCATACCGTGCCGCCACCGGGTTCAGTTCAAGATATCGCTGAACGTCCGAGCTGGCTTGGGCCAGCGAAATGCCGAAGGCCTCCCGCAAATCACGACGTTTCACCTGCCCACGCCACCACAAGGATCTCTCGATGGATCGGAGCCGCTCCAGCGCAGCCCAAGTTTCTGGATTGGTCGTGTTACTCATGCAGCGATTAAAATCAACGATACTCGAAATATTGACGAAGCTGAAATAGATTTTTATTATCAATCGTCTTTTTTTATTGACTCGTCATATTTATAAACTCATTCTTACGTCTCACGACCGCCATTGCCTTTGTTTGCGTAATATTGGAAGCCAAGTGTGAAAATAATCTTGCCCTGAAGATTTGCCGTCGTCAGGCTCACTTGGTCAACCCCATCCCAGTCCGATTCATTTATCCAGAAACCTTCAAGGACATTGAGAAACACATTAAACGGTCCAGACGGGCACTCCCAGGCAAAAGCACCCCCTCCGCAGTCCATGTCAGCCTCATTTTCAGACTTCTTCAAAGCCGCCACGGGCAAGTCCGAGCCCTATGTGTACCAAGAGAGCCTCGCGAGCCTACCCTGCAAGAGCCGCCTCATCAGCGTCCCCACCGGTCTCGGAAAGACCGCCGCGGCAATTCTCGCCTGGCTCTGGAAAAGGCAGCAACCCAATTCCGACTGGCCCCGGCGACTTGTCTATTGCCTACCGATGCGCACGCTCGTGGAGCAGACACGGGCGGAGGCGGAGAATTGGCTGACAGCCCACGGTCTGCTCTGGGACGGCAAGAGTCCCCACACCGGCAAAGTCGGCCTTCACATTCTAATGGGCGGGGAAGAGCCTGAACAATGGGATCTCTATCCCGAAGCAGATGCGATCCTTATCGGCACCCAAGACATGCTTCTGTCCCGCGCATTAAATCGCGGTTACGGCATGAGTCGCTACCGCTGGCCTATGCACTTCGGACTGCTGAACAACGACTGCCTCTGGGTGCTGGATGAAACGCAATTGATGGGCGTCGGAGTGGAGACCAGTGCTCAGCTTGATGGTTTTCGCCATCTTGCCCAGTGGCTTTTTCATGGATCCAGTCCGACTTGGTGGATGAGCGCCACACTGGAAGACGCCCGATTTGCTACCGTGGATCATTCTCCTCCCTCGGGCGGCTGGCCTCGTCTGAATTTGGAAGATGCCGATCGCAGCCTCCTTCAAGTGCAAAAGCGTCTTGGTGCAGTGAAGATCCTTTTTCGGACCAGCTTGCAACTCTCGAAGCAGATCAAGCCCGAGCAGCACGCCAAAGAACTCGCAAAGTTCGTGCTCGAAAAACACATCGAAGGCCAGCTCACCTTGGTCATCGTGAACCGAGTGCAGCGCGCTCAGGAACTTTTTGAAGCTCTTCAGAAGGCAGGGCGGAAAGACAATCTCGCGCTCGTGCATTCTCGATTCCGCAGTTCTGATCGGCAAAAACATCAGAAGGTGCTGATCCCTGGCCAGAATGATCCCGCAATTGCTGACCGCATCGTGGTCGCTACTCAAGCTGTGGAAGCCGGCGTCGATGTGAGCGCCCGCGTTCTCATCACCGAACTGGCTCCGTGGTCTTCGCTCGTGCAGCGCTTTGGCCGCTGCAATCGAGGAGGTGAATTCAACGCCTCAGGAGCGGACATTCACTGGCTTGATCTCGACTTCGAGAAGGATGCCGATGTGGCACCCTACACCCTGGCAGAACTGAACGATGCACGCGTCGAGCTGGGTAAGCTTGAAGGCTCAAGCGTCAGCCCCGACGCGCTGAGTTCGGTGCAGGTTATACCGCCATCGGTAATTCGTCCGGTGATTCGCCGAAAAGACCTGATCGACCTCTTCGACACTACTCCCGACATCGCCGGCCACGATCTCGACATCTCACGTTACATCCGCGAAGGTGACGACACCGATGTTCAGGTCTTCTGGCGCGATCTAAGTGCCCCGGATTTCAAGCTCAATGCTGACACCGAAAGCCCTAGTCGTGATGAACTCTGCCGGGTGGCAGTCTATCGCTTCCAGGAATTTCTGAACAAACTCAAAAAAGCCAATGATGGCCGCAGTGCCTACGTCTGGGACGGACTGCACGAAGAGTGGAGGACCGAAACACGGGCCAGGACAGGAGCGATTTATCTCCTCGATCATCGAGCAGGTGGCTACGACGTTGAGCTTGGCTGGACAGGGAAAGTTGCGACACTCAAAAAGGAATCCGAGTGGGCAAGCCCTGTCTCAGCAGCATCGCATCAGAAGGAAGACAGCACACAGCGAGACTTGTTGAGCTACACCGGCCAACCCCTGAGCTTGACGGATCACACGAACCACGTCGTCACAGAGACGAAGTCCATCCTAGATTTCCTCGGTCTCTCCACGAAATGGAGCA
>JADZAX010000584.1 GCA_020852405.1 Verrucomicrobiales bacterium | reverse complement strand
TATCCACCGCCTTGACTCCATCCACAGTCTGTTGCTGGCGGCGGAAAGACCGCGAGCGATCCGGATCGTACAAATCCAACACGGAAGCCTGCGTAAAGGCATCGGAACCGGCACCTACCGTAGGATGGAGCTTGTTGCCATCGACACGGGTCGGACGACCGTCAAAAGTGGTCACCACCAACGGATCGCATCCCCGCCCGCCCACTCTGGGCTTGGCACTGGAGTAATAAAGAGCCTTGCCGGGAACCAACCACTCAACATGCTCTTTGAAAGGAACAAGATGACGCTCAGGGCGGCGACACGCCGTCATACCCACACCAGCCAAAGCAGCACTGGCGCCCATGAGGCTCATGAACTTGCGACGGGAAACCTCATCTCCCGCATCCTCAGCCCGGGCCAATTCAGATGCCCCTTCGGGAAATTCCCGCTCGAGCCATTCCCGAAATTCGGGAGCCCCCTCCAGTTCGCCCAGACTGCGCCAATAGGCGCGGCCGGTTTTCGGAGCTTCAGGGTGGTGCCAAACGCGCTTCATTCGCTTGATAATCTTCCGTTAGTTGCAAATTCGATCCTGTGATGCCATCAGCGGTGGCAAGCCGTGCAATCCTGAGGCGGATGTACGTTCCACGCTTCTTTGAGATGACCACCAATCAGGAGCCGGTCAAAAGTTTTGTGGGAGTCAGCTTTTTTCAAATCCTCAGCCCCTTTGCCGGTCTTGTCGGCGAGGTAAGCATAGAAGGCATCCTTGTCGACATCCTCAGCCTTCCAATCAAGATTAGTGATCTGATCGAGCGGCCGCAGCACCTTTTCCGAATTCCGGTGACAGTCGAGGCAGAAACTCATGCTGAGAGACTTGGCATGATAAACCACCTTCATTTCATTGACCTGACCGTGACATTCCACGCAACTGACCCCGCGATTGACATGAGCCGAGTGGTTGAAATAAGCGTAGTCCGGAGTCTCGTGAATCTGCACCCAAGCCACCGGACGACCGGTATAGTCATCAGAGGACTCATCCATCGCCTCGCGAAGCGCCTGCAGTTTAGGACTGTCCGGCTTTACTTTACCAGGGCCATGGCAATTCCAGCAGACCTGGTCGGCGGGCAGATTGGAATGCGCAGATTGCTCAACAAAGCTGTGGCAGTAGCGGCAATCCATGCCGAGCTGCTGCGCGTGAAGGCTGTGGTCGAAGGGGATCGGCTGTTCCGGCATGTATCCGACGCGGGTGTATTTCGGCGTCGCGGTGTAGGCCACCAATCCGGAGACGATCCCGCCCAAGGCAGCAACACAAACCACTGCCTTGAGGGGCAGTTCATTGGTCCAGCGGGGAAAAAGATTTGCCATCGTTGAGGTCGTTCGGCGGGAAGTAAAGACTTTGTGAAAAATTTCACAAGCGTTTTTCTCGAAAAATTCGAAGGCAATTTGCGATTGAGAGCCTGCGGATGGTTCATTTCCCGCCAGCGAACCACTGAATCATTCCAAGAAGTCCCCAAGTGAGCGATTCTTGGCCTTCCTGCAAGAAAAAAACCAGTCGCAGCTCGATATTTTGATCCCCGGGGTCACGAAAAGGCATTTTGCCCCGCAGAAACGCCCATCAGCACGAGCCGGAGCGACTCATCAGAGATCGAGCACTTTGTCCATGCGCTGGGCCACATCCGTGAGGTATTCCCAATCTCCGCCTTTCACTTCCGCAGCAGCCCAGCCGGTGTAGCCGATTTTGGCGAGTTCTTCGCGAACCGCCGCCCAGTGGATGCTCCCCTCCCCCAAGGGAACCGAGAATCCCTTGGCCATGCCTTCGTTCATCGCTTTTTTCAGATCATACTCTTTAATGTCGAGCTTCTGGGAGCGTTTCCCAAGGATCTGGGCCCAATGCTCCGCCACTCCCCAGCGCATCAGGTTGCCCACATCGAAGTGGACCTGAACCCAAGGACTGCCGATCTCGTCGATGAACCTCACCATGTCGAAAGGACTGATGAGGAAGGTAGCCCAGACATTTTCCACCAATAGTTTCACCCCGTGCTTCTCCGCCAGCGGAGCCGCGGCTTTGAGTTGATCGCGGGCCAAGTCCCATTGCTCTTGGAGCGGACGCTTTTGATCATACCGGGCCACCACCAGGATGGAGTCACCTCCCAGGCGCTGGGTCAGGGCAATTCCCGCGTCCAGGTTCTCCGTGCGCCCGCCGACCGTTCCGTCGATGATCAGGCCGCTCTCCCGGCTCGCCGCGATCCAGGATTCGACAGCATCCTCCTTCACGTCCACCAGACTGGGCTCCACTCCGTCGAACCCGCAGGCCTTCAGCTTGCGGAAGGCCTCCACCAACGGCAGATTTTTGCCTTCACTGACCATGTTCCATTTGAGCGATTTTCGAATTTTCCCGGTGAACTGTCCGGCCCGGGCGGCGGGAATCCCGGTCAAAGCAGCCGCGCCAAGGGCCAGGGAAGCATGGTGGAGGAGTTGTCGACGTTTCATGGGCAGGATCGGGTTCGTAAGGGGCAGAGCTACTTCGATTCTTTGGCATAGGCAGCAAAAGCGCCCGCGATGTCCGCGGATGTGGCATCCCCGGTGTGCAGGACAATGCGATGACGGAGTTTCAATCGCTCTCCCGCTTTCAGCTCGGTCGTGCCATCGCCAAGTTTCTTGTCATATTGCCCCAGCGCAAAGGGATTCGCGGTGAAAAGCCCGTAGGTGCGGACATGCCAGCGCGTCGGGTACCGGTAGCTGGCGGGATGGTTCAGCATCGCGACACCCAGGGTCGCCCCCTCAACCGGTCCGTAGTAATCGCACCATTCTGCCGGCTGGCCCCAGGCCTCCTGATCTTTTTTGCCGGCACTGGTTACAATGTGCCCGCCCAGCTTGGAATCGACCGCCATGCTGGTGGGCACCCGGATCGACAAGCCGGAATCCTTGCGATCTTCAAACCGGACTGGTTCATCACTGGCCAGAAAGTCCTGATCCATATCGATGATGCGCTGCGTCGCCGTGGCCCGAAAGGTCAGTTGGCGCTCCTCGGTGTAAAAACGTTTTCCCTGGGCATCAAGATACTCGCAGACTTCGGCAATGACCGCATGGTCCCCTGCCGCCTCCAACCGGGTGAACTCTTTGTGCTGGATCTTCCCAAGAATGGGCAGGCGGCAGCGCCCCATCAACTCCGACTTGGGATTTTCCATGAATTCTTCGAAGGTCCGGCGTTCATGCCAGGTGTCCGCGCCTCCGTGGTAAACTTCGGAACCGTTGAGACCATCCCATTTCGCCGGAAACCGCCAGTCAGCCCCGCCGGAACTCTCGTGCCCAAACGTGATGCCTCGGTGATGCGGATGATCCTTTTGTTCCCCTGCAACCTCGGCCATGGGAAATGCCCGGGTCATCGCCTTGCCGGTGGGACCATAGACCGGCCACAAATACGGTTTGTTGGCCTGGTCAATCACATAGGTGGCGAAAGGTTTGCCGGCCACCGTGATGTTGACGGTTCCCGGGGAATCCTGGGTAAGACCAACGATCAGGTCTTGGGCTTGAAGTCCAGTCGCGGATAGGAACAGAGCCAGGGAGCAGAGAAATGATTTCATGGCAGTCCTCGACCCTAGGACAAAACCTCTCCCCCGCCCAGAGGCGCCATCGCGGCACCACACCCGACAAACTCGGCCCCGAGCAGCCCTCGTCAGCGCGGTGCTCCCGGTCCGGGATCACGACGCCATTCGATGCCTGACTTTTCCACCATGGTGTCGCCTCTGATGGAAAAATCCCGATCCTGATGGTGAATCAGGCAGTCCGTGACCCGGTGGTATTTTCCATCGAAATAGAACGCCGCGCCAAGATTGTGGTGAATTTCACAGTTCATGTAAGTGGTCACACTGTCATTGACATCGGCGATGCCACCAGCGGACGAACCATTCCAGGCCACCTCCGCTCCGACCACATCCATCTGCACCGTTTCGTGAGCGCTGATACCCTCGTCGCCGTTCGAAAAAGCTTTCACATTCTCCAACCGGATGCCGAGCCGCGCCCCATGGATGTTGAATCCATCGTTCGCGGCGTGTTTGGCAGTGACATTCCGAACTGTAAGATATGAGCAGACGATGGAGACCCCGCTGGCCAGACCGGGGGGAGGGAGGAAAATGCGCGCAGCCCCCGGCGCCTTGCCATCAGGCCAACGGAAACAAACCGAGCCATCGGGGGTGTGGGTGAGCTGGCCCGGCTCCAGATTGGCAGGAGCGAGAAAGATGACCTTGCCCGGCACGCCGGACTGGCGCTCAGCCTCCCGGTCCCGCATCGTCCGCACAGGCACTTCGGCAATGAACAGGGCCGCCCGTTGGGTGTCCGCCACCGGAGGGTGATCGGGAAACGGCCCGCGCGAGGTCCAGAGATCGCCCGATTTGATCCAGTCGTGGTCCGTGACGTCGATGCCGAGATCGATGATGAGGCCTTTGCCATCGAACACCGCCGGTTTCTCCGCCGTGCCGCCTTCTTTCAAAATCAACGGTTCCCGACGGATCTCCTGAGCCGGGGCCGCCTTGGTCAAGGGGCCGGCAGAACCAAGAGCAAGACTTACCAAGCCGGGCAGCCATCCGCGGGTGATCAAAAAGTGAGTGGTTCTCATTTCAAATGGCTTTTTCTTGCGGCAACCTTGGTCGGAAGGAAACCCACCCCTTTGGCGGCCCTGCCGGATCATGCCATTCTATTTCAGGATCGGCAGACTATCGGGTTGAAGTTGGAAAGGCAAGCGCCTCTCTTATCTTACCAATTGCAATGATCCTCCCCTGTTGCCATGACCACGCCTACCCTCACCCCTGCCCAAATCTCCGAGTTCCTCGCCGGGGGAGAGTGGCGTCGGGCCTTTGGCGGATCCGTGCTCCAGCGCGGAGCAAAGCTGGCCCGGGCCCGGCAGGTCGGTTCGGTCACGGGGAAAATCCTCGAAACGGGGGATGCCGAACTCTGCGGCCAGATCACTGAGAAAAGCGGGGCATCCCATGACGCCATCGTCGCCCTATGGCTGGAAAACGGGCGCCTGACCTGTGAGGCGGATTGCTCCTGCGATGTCGGCATGAACTGCGAGCACGGAGCCGCCCTGCTGGAACACCTGATGCAGGGGGAACGCCTCTTGACCGCCTTCGGCGGAACGCCGCATGCAGAAAGGATGACCGGCGGCAAAACCCTCGGCCTCCCGGACGAGCCGCCCCATGCACCGCCGATCTTGCCGTCGGAGGAGCCGGCGAGCCGGGCCGGGGCCTCACCCAAGGTCCGGTTCCTGATCCGGATCGAGCGCCGCCCGGAGGGCGAACGGATCAGCTGGATGCCAAACATTTACGCCATCGCCTATGCCGTCTATGGCACTCACCGGGTGCCGCTCTCTCCCTCCGGGCAACTCCCGCCCATCGTCACTCCGGACGGAAAGATCCAGCGGGACCGGGCGGAGGAAACCATGGCTCTGCGGATGCTTTACGCGATCGACCTCCTTCCAGGCGCGGAAGAGCCTCCCGCCTCGCTACGAAAGCTGGATCGGCCGCCCCTGCCGGGAACGCTCTGGTCGGTGGACAAGCAGCAGTGGCCGCACCCCGACTTTTACTGGCAGAGGTTCCGCCACGAAGCCACCCGGGCCCTTGAAAGTCGGGGCTGGGAAGTCCAGTTCTCCGCCCACGTGGGGTTGAAGCCCCTCGTTTTCAAGACCTCCTCGTGGAGCGCGGAGATCGTGGAGGAGGCCCGTGGCTGGTTCCAACTCTCGGCCGGATTCGAGATCGAAGGTGAGAAATTCGACATCCAACCCATCCTCGCCGCGCTGGTCTCGAACCGCTTTCTCGAAATGACCGAAGGGATGCCCCAGGGTCAGGAATTCATGATCTTCCTCCCCGACGGACGCGGGCTCGCACTCCCCGTGGGACGGTTTCGCCATCTCCTGACCACTCTGGGAGAACTGATGGAATATCGTTTCACCGGCGGACCGATCCGGCTTAGCAAACTGGATGCCGCCCAGCTCGCCAGTGACGAAGCGCTCTCGCCGGAAGCTCCCCCGGAGATTAGCGAACTCGCCGTGGAGGTTGCCGAATTCCAGAAAATTCCGCGCCAGCCCCAGCCTGCCGGGTTGGCCGCCACGCTGAGGGATTACCAACTGGATGGCTACTACTGGATGCAACACCTCGCCCGCCACGGGTTAAACGGCATTTTGGCCGATGACATGGGACTCGGCAAAACGCTGCAAACCCTGACCCACCTCCTCGCGGAAATCGAGAGCGAACGCCACCAGGGCCGCCCTTCCCTGGTCATCGCTCCCACCAGCGTGGTGGAAAACTGGCAGCGTGAAGCCGCGAAGTTCGCCCCCGGCCTCAAGGTCAGGGTGCTCCAAGGACC
>JADZAX010000583.1 GCA_020852405.1 Verrucomicrobiales bacterium | reverse complement strand
TGTAGCCGCCAATCACGACCTTGACGTAACTGAATACCCCGGTCGCCAGCGCAGGCTGATGTTCCTCCCCGGCGTAATTGCCCGCCCCCTTCGGCGGCGGCCATGCGCCGCGCCATGGAAACACGTCCGCAAGCTTCTGGCTCTTCTCGCTGGGCAGCCTTGCCGAGTCTTCACGATCTCCAATCCCCACCGCACAACTCCACTCGTGGTCGCTCGGCAGCCGGTAGCGTTCATTCGCACCGAGCTTTCCCTTCCCCTGCTCTCGCGCGGTCAGCCATTGGCAGAATACCCGAGCATCTTCCCAACTCACACTCACGGCAGGATGTTCCGACGTTTGGGTGAAGCCTGCCTTCGGCCACTCGCGCTTCGTCTCCTTCGCAAACACCTCATAGTCCTGCACTCGCGTCTCCCAGATGCTGAAGAGCACCCGCTGCCCGTCCGTCGGCCCGCCGGTGATGGGCACCGGGACGAACTTCATACCGAGAGTATTGATGAAGGGGGCGTCTTTGGTCGCGGAGGCGGGATTCGAAACGCTGTCGAGATAGCGATATTCGGCTTTCTGAAACAAGACCCCCTCGTCTCCCGTCATTCCGAAACGGCCACCGGGCGGGAGGGTGGCGTCTCTCACGGAGGCAATCTGGGTGCCATCTATATGAAATGAGATCAGATCCCGCTGGGTCGAAATTTCGATCGTATGGGATTGCCGTGGATCGAATCCAGCGGGCATTTCGAAGGATTTCAGAACCCGCCAATCCGTGCTGTTGCCGTCACTCACTCTCAGATCGGCCTTTCCGCTGCGAAAGAGGCAACCCGTATACTGTTTCGGGATCTTGCCCGGCCCGGTCCGCCGGGCGCGCACGGTAAAGCCCGGGTCGGTTTTGCTGGAAGGATTGATGGGATCAAACCGCGCCGTAACACGAACCGCGAGGTCACGTCCCAGCGGATCGTTGAGAGTCGCATTGACCCCACTATCGACGGCGGCACGCCAGCCATCTGTGACCTTCTTCACGCTCTCTTTTTCGAGCGAGGACACAAGGTCTGGATATCGCTCCCACTCCTCCATAAGGTCACTCCATCCCACATCGGCAATAGGATCAGCCGCCGGTTCCTCCCATCCCAGCGCCTTCAGCGGATCGGGGATGCCGCTGAGATGGCAGTATTCGACATCACGAAACGTGACGCCGTCGGACTGGATTTCGCACCCGCCGGTCAGACCCAGGTCGGAAAGCTCCTTGCTTAGGAGCACAATGGTTTCATTGAGCCTGCAAAAAAGGCGGCGACCATCAGCGGCGAGTTCCAGGACGCCTTCCTCGCCGTCCTTCAAAGGAGTGGCGAGCGCCCGTGTTTGCACGCGCTTCTCCCGCTCAGCGTAGGCTGTGCTCCAGATGCCCAAATCCAATCGGGAAGGCCAGAGCGTGACGTAGCCATAGGTCGTGTGATTCCGAATCTTGAGTGTGAGCGCCCTGCCTTCGTATCGATAGCGGAGCCGAACCGCACCATCGCCCAGAGAGACGGGAACACCATCGTCGGCCAGCTTCCAGGTTTTTTCCAAGGCTCCGGTGGCCTGGCCGATGCGCGCCCAGCCGTCCTCGACGACGATATTTTTCTGCGCCACCTCGTTGGCCGACCAGGTGGCCTTTTGCCAGTTCAGCGGCACCTCCCATCCCAGCGCCTTCAATGGGTCGGAGATCCCCTCTAGAGAGGCCATTTCCACATCGCGAAAAGAAAGACCGGCCGCCATGATGCTGGCTGCTCCACGGGCAGCCATGCCGGTGACAGTGGCATCCAGCACATTGGCATTGTCAAACCGGGCAATCAGCCGGTCGCCGATAACCGCCACTTCGAGCATGCCTTCCGCTCCAGGCCCCAGTTTTGTGGTGCTTTTCCTTGTTGTCAGGGGCTGTATTCTCGTTTCGGAAGGGCTGTTTGCGTCATACTTCGAGATCGCCCAATGATCACTGAATAACACCACTCGGGCTTCCACTCCGGCCGGGGCCGGATCACGAACCTTTACCTGTAGCTGCTGGGCATCCCGATCCCACCGATAACGCAGGCGGATGGCAAAGTTTCCCAGCGGCCCGACGGCAAGAGAAATCGTTCTGCCGCCGGGGTTGTCTGGAGTTCCAGTGACCCATCCGTCAGGGGACTCAGAGTGATACGGTGCCGCCCGACCATCGGAATGCACCACTGAAAGCCATGTGAGGGTATCGCTGGATGAGACGTCCTTTGGTGAAGACGGAGGCGAAGGCGTGGACGACTGTGCCGAGGAGGGGGGTCCCTTGAATGCGAAGAAACCTCCGACAGCAAGCACGACTGCACCAACGACCAGACCGATGACCAGCGGGGTGCGGGATTAGACGGGAGCGCGGTCACTCGTGTCCGCTTCAGTTGGCTTCGCGGCTTCGCCGCCTTTTGATGAAGGGCGGGCAGGCTGCGCAGCCCCGGAGGGAACGCCCGCGCTCCCTTCTTTACTAGCCAGCGGACTGCTGCTGACGTCCGTCTTGACCTCGCTTACCTGCTGATAGCGGTCCGCAGGTTCGTTCTGCATGGCGCGGCTGACGATGGCATCCCATTGCGGGGCCACTTTGGCACGCTGGGACGGTGGCTTCCACACGCCGCGCGGGAGCTGGCCGGTGATCATCTGGTAGATCATGACGCCGAGCGCATAGATGTCGGCGCGGTGGTCGATGGGCGAATTCGGGCTGAACTGCTCGGGCGCGGCGTAGTCCGGCGTGCCCATGCCGGTGCCGGTCTGGGTGCGGAAGCTGCTTTCCGCATCGAAATGCTTGGCGAGGCCGAAGTCGGCCATCTTGATGCGGCCATCCCGCGTGAGCATGATGTTGCTGGGCTTGATGTCGCGATGGACGATGCCGTGGTCGTGCGCGAACTGGCGCGCGTCACAAATCTGCGGCAGCAGGCTGAGCGCCATGTCCTGCGTCATCTGCTTGCTGCGGATGACGTCCATGAGGTCGGTGCCATCGACCAGCTCCATGACGATGAAGAGGTAGTCCGGCCCGGCCTCGCCGAAGTCGATGACGCTGATGATGTTCGGGTGGTTCAGCTTCGCCATCGCCTGCGCCTCGCGCTCGAAGCGGGCCTCAAAGTCTTGGTCCCGTCCCATGTCCCGCCGCATGATCTTGATGGCGACGGGGCGCTTCAGGCGAATCTGCAGGCCTTTATATACCGCTCCCATGCCACCCGCACCGAGAAAGTGCGTGACTTCATAAGCCCCGGCAGGCAGCAGCTTAGCCAATTCGTCCGGCAGCGGCAGATCGACATCGCGCCCGGACAACGTCGGCCTCGGTCCCGACATCGGGATCGTGGCGGAGTCGGGATCGAAATTCAGATCGGCGGAGTCCGGCATGCGGCGGGATGTTTAGCGTGAAGGGGATAAGGCGCAAGTCGTGTGGGGACGGCGTCGCGGTCAGCGATGATAACGGCTACATCACATCCAACACCACACGGAAGCCGACTGCTAGGAGCCTGTCGGAGTTAGCACAGGTTTCGCGGTGGATCCGATGGCCAGGCGGTGGAGTCGCCGGGAGATTGCGCGGGTGATTCTCCCGAGGTATGCGCTGACTTGTAGATTCGG
>JADZAX010000582.1 GCA_020852405.1 Verrucomicrobiales bacterium | reverse complement strand
TGCCAACGGCACGGAGGGCCCCAAGCCACCCACCACCGGAGTGGTCACGCCGAATCCCGCAACCCAGGGTCAGATCGAAATGGGAAGCCGGGAGTTTCAGCAGGCGGAAGCCCTGCCTACCTGGGGCCCACCGAACCCGCCAAGTGTGGCCGCCAACTCCACCGGAACGGTCATCCGTCCCCCGGCCACCGCCCCCTCTGCGCCTACCACACCTGCCCCGCCGCCCGCCCAGGCTGCGCTGGCCACCGGCGACACCAGTTCCGCGCTCAGCAGTATCCAGCAACTCCTCAACGACAAGGAAGCCCGCATCAACCAGTTGCAAACCCTCAACCTCGGCCTGCAACAACGCCTGCAGGAAAAGGAGAACGAGATGTCCTCCCTGCGAAACAAGGTGACGACTGCCCAAGCCAACGAAGCCCGTCTCCGCGCCGAGGTTGAGGCCATGAAACAGTCCTCCGGCACCAATGAGGACGCCAAAGCCCGCATCGCCGGTCTGGAGAAGCAGCTCAAGGAGGCGATGTCCTACCTCAAGGAAGCCACCGAGAACAACAAGGAAATGCTGGCCCAACTGGAGTCGGCGAAGCGGGAACTGGACGACATCAAACGCCAAAAGGCGGAAATCGAAAAAGAACGCGACCAATTCGCGGCGATGGTCAACACCGGGGACGCTGGAAAGCAGCTCACCAAATTGGCCGAAGAAAACAAGCGGCTCCGCGAGGAACTCGATCAGGTCCGCCAAGTGGCCGAGACGCTCAAAAGCGAATCCGGCAAGAAGGACGGCGAAATTTTGATCCTCAAAGAAAAAATCGCCCGGATCGAAGACGAACGCAAAGGATTGCAGGCCGAGAATGCCCGCCACCAAGCCCACATCTCCGAACTTGAAAAGCGCCTCAAAGCCCTCTCCCAAGGTCTCAGCGGAAACGCTGCGGAACTGGCCAAGCTGACCCCGGAAGAGGCCCAGGAAAACGAACTCCTGCGCACCATCGTGATCCGCCAGCTGCGCCGCCAGGCTCAGGTCAAACGCACCAAGGATCTGGTTCTCACGGAATTGACGAAACTTGGGGTGCAGTCCCGCACGCTGCTCGGCCTGATCGATGACATCGCTGCCGGCTCCAGCCTGTCCGATGATGAAAAGAAGCTGTTCCGCACTCCGACGACTTCCGATCTCGTCGATTCCACCACCACCGAACCCACCCGATTCACCATCATGGTCGAAGGGACTTCCGCAGAAGGTGATGAAAACAGCGTTCTGGAAATGAAGAACCTCGAAGAAGAGTTGACCCAGATCCAGAAGGCAGCCTCCCTCGACTTCAAAGAAAACCGGTTCAAGGAAGCCATTGCCGGCTACCAAAAATTCCTCACCTACCGTCCGCGCAGCGTCACCGGCCTCTGCAATCTCGCCTTGGTGCACCTGAAGACCAAAGACTACGGCGAAGCCCAGAACCTGCTTGAGAAAGCGGTGGCCATCCAAAAAGACAGCGGACTGGCCCACTATCTCCTCGGGCGCGTCTTCTTCTCTCAGGAGCGTTCGGATGACGCGCTGGCCCAGTTCTCGGAAAGCCTCCAGTACGATCCCAACAACGCCAAAGCACACAATTGTGTCGGGGTGATTTCCAGCCAGAAAGGCTGGGCCAACAAAGCCGAGGAATCATTCACCAAGGCGGTCAAACTTGATCCCAATTTTGGGGACGCCCATTTCAATCTCGCCGTCCTTTACGCCACCAAAGACGAGCCGAACGCCACCAAAACCCAGGAGCATTACTTCAAGGCGATCCATCTCGGAGTCCCCCGCGACGCCTCCATTGAATCGTTCATCGGCAGCAACGCCACCAAGGTCAGCATGAACGTCACCCCCTGACCCGCCTCCACGGGAAGAGGCCAGGTCAGCATCCCTGCCCGGGATCATGCGGTTGAGGTTTCCTGGGAGATTTCTTGAGGCGTGGAAAGTCCATGATCAGTTATTTGGAAATGCTCTCGCCTGAATCTCTTCTTGCCAAAGAGGCGGCAAGGGGACTGGAAATCAGAGAATGTCGGATTCCCCAATACCAACTCAACCGGTTTCTCTACCACTACGTCGGAGCACCCTGGGGCTGGAGTGACAAGCTCGCCTGGACCGATGACCGGTGGCAAGACTATGTGGAGAATCCCATGTTGCGCACTTGGATCGGCTATCTGGAAGGCTCGCCCGCAGGATACTTTGAGCTGCAACAACAGGAGGAGGGCAATGTGGAAATCGCCTACTTCGGTCTCGTGGAGCAGTTTGTGGGAATGGGCTTCGGAGGATACCTGTTGACCCAGGCGATCCGATCCGCCTGGTCATGGGAAGGAACAAGAAGGGTCTGGGTTCATACCTGCACGAACGACCACCCGAACGCGCTGAAAAATTACCAAGCCAGGGGCATGCAACTCTACCGCACCGATGCGTGATCTCCGAAGACCATCCCCGCCGGGCGAACGAACCATTCTGCAAGGCCTCCCATCGAAGAACCGGCAACCATCATGAACGTCTGCACTTCGGAAATGGGTCATGAAGGGCCGGGCATTGTCCAGGATCTCAAAGACCTACTCAGGTCACACCGGGATCCCGGCCGGGCTACCGAAATGCAGGCCTACCTGAAAGGCCAGTTCCCGTTCTTCGGTATCCCCACGACGACACGCCGATCGCTGCTCCGAACTTTTCTCCACGAAAGGCAGGAAATTCCTTCCGGCCAGCGACTTCGTGAAGTGGTGCGCCTACTCTGGCAGGAACCTGAACGCGAGCTCCATTACTGCGCCCAGGAACTGCTGGAACTCCGCCTCAAAGAGCTGGGGCCAGAAGATTTTCCCTTCCTCGAATCCCTGGTGATTTCCCAATCCTGGTGGGATACGGTAGATGTGCTCGCCCCCAAGCTGATGGGAGGAGTGCTCGCGCGAAACCCGGAACAGCTGCCCGGGAAAGTCGCAGAGTGGCTCGCCTCCGACCATCTCTGGCTCCAGCGCACCGCGCTGCTTTGTCAGCTGAAATGGAAAGACCGGACTGACCTTCCCTGTCTCATCCTCGCGATCGAGCACACCAGGCGGTCACCCGAATTTTTCCTCCGCAAAGCCATCGGCTGGGCCCTGCGCGAGTACGCCAAGACTGACCCCGACTGGGTCCGAAACCATGTCGCCCGCACGGAACTCAGTTCCCTGAGCCGGCGGGAAGCGCTGAAACATCTCTAAGCCCGGACGGTAAAGAGGGCGGAACGGTGCTCGCTATCTGGCCGCCGCAAAGCCTGCAAACACACGCCGCACCTCTGCCTGTCCCCGCCGGTGAGCCTCCTCCGCTTTCAGAGTGTTGGGAGATTTGGCTTCCACCGCCTGCTCGAGGACGAGGTGCGGCTGCAAACCCAGCTTCACCAGCTCCTCCTGCAGCCGGACATGGTCAATGTCGCCCGTACCCCGGAAATCCTCGGTCCAGACGCCCCCCATGGACTGGCGCAGGTGCAGTTCCACAATGCGGGAACCATAGAGGCGCACCACATCGAAGAGCGCCACCTGGGAATCCCCGCAGCCACGGAAAACCCAGTGCGAATCGAGACAGAACGAAACATTCTCCGGTGACGTGCCCGTCAGCATGTGATGAAACTCCCGCCCGCCCTGGCGCAGTTCGGCATCATGATTGTGATAGGCCAGGGTGAGCCCCCGCTCCCGGAGACAGGCTCCGAGCAGGTCCAGGTTCTTCGCCTGCTCAACCAGTTGGACATCCGACTTGTCTTCACCGCTCCCCCAGCGGATTGGACTGGGATTGGTCACCACAATGCGGCATCCGAGATCCCGGGCAACCTCCGCGATGGCCAGGACTCCGGCGATGCTTTCTTTGGCCGATGCCGGGTCGTGCAATTGGCTGTTCACGTAGAGCGACCGCATTTCCAATCCGTGCGTTTTCAGCAAAGGGCCCAGTGCCTGCACCTGCCCGGGAGATTGTCCCACCGGCTCGTAGCCGTTGAGGCCGGTCGCGGCCACGGAGGCCAGAGCCCCATCAAGGTCGGCCCCCCAGTCTTTGCCCTGCCGTTTGTAGAAGGTGGTCCAGGGATAGACGTTGGTCGACACATGCAATCCGGTGACGGCGGCCTTGGAGACAGCTCCGGCGGCGAGGGCCGTGGCGAGGGTGGCGCTCTGCTTCATAAATTGACGGCGTTTCATGCGGAGAGATTTCAAAAAGGCGACAATTCAAGTGACGAAGACCTGACTTTCCTCACTCAATCGGGAGCAATGACGCGCTCGATCCGACGGTCCGGCACGAGCCAGACCACCGCCACAAGGACATAGAGTGCCAAGGCGACCCAGGGGAGAAACGGCGCCGCCACGATGGCCGCGACGTAGAGCAACGGAGACAACCGGCCCTTCCAATCCGAACCCACCGCTTTGGCGAGGAGCGAGTCTTTCCCCTGGGACCGGATGATGACGGTTTGCAGAACATAATAGGCCAAGGCCGAAAGGAGCAGCACCACTCCATAAACCGCGGTCGGCACCGGTGCAAAATCGTTCTCTCCCATCCAACCGGTCACAAAAGGCACCAGGGAAAGCCAGAACAGCAGATGAAGGTTGGCCCAGAGCACTCCGCCGGTGACCCGGGTCACCGTGTGCATCATGTGGTGGTGGTTGTTCCAGTAAATCCCCAGATAGATAAAGCTCAGCAGGTAGGACAGAAACACCGGAAAAATGGGAAGGAGATCGGCCAAGCCAGGTCCATGACCACCTTCCCCGTGCGCCCCGGCATGCGGCACTTTCATTTCCAGAACCATGATGGTGATGATGATGGCCAGGACACCGTCACTGAACGCCTCGAGTCTGCCTTTTCCCATGATCGCCCAGCTTCCGTCTCGGAAGGGCTCCCGTCAAGTTCCCGGAGCCGGTGTCAGCCTGTGTTCCAGCAGGGTGGGACCGGGCTGGAAATCCCCTCCTTGCCTCACCACCCGGCGCACGCGGAGCCAGGGGGCCGCGCTGTCCGGATCCTCGACCTCAACGAGCAGGGCGCGGCAGGGATTCAAATACCCCCCGGTATTGATCAACAAGCGTTCCCCTCCCCCGGGAATGGCCCGGCGCCACAGTCCGGTCCGGTGGGTATGCCCAAAGACCATGACCTGTGAATGGGGACGGTAGATCGCGGCAAACTCCTCCGCCCGGCGGTGCGCGGTGAGCCACGTATGGAGGATCATGGACGGCCGTCGCGGAGGCCAGGCGAGGCGGGCCATCGTCCGAATGGTCTTGAGCCAGCCTTGCTTGAACTCCCCACGATACCGCGGCGTCAGGGAGCGGCAGCGCTGGGTGTAGTCCATGCGCTGATCCAGATCCGCCCAACTCTCCTCATCGTATTCCAGACGGAAAGCATCCATGGCGGGCTTCACGTCGACAATCCCCGGACTCCAGGGGGAAAGGTAGGGCAGAACGGCATCGCCATGCGTCACAAAAAGCCGCCCTTCCGCCAGATCGAGATATTCGGTCGAAGAAATGCGCGGATCATGATTGCCCCGGAGAGCTCTCAATTCAATCCCCCGCTCCTCGGCCATGGACCGCAGGGCGGCCCAACCGGCTTCTCCGGCTTCGGCAAACTTGCGGTGTTTTTGCTCACAGGTGTCGCCATTGAGCACCACCGTCCGGGCGCCCTCAAGAAGAGGCGCCAAAGAAGCCACCCGATCGATGGCACACCCGGCATGGCCGAGGTGCAGATCGGAAAGGATGCGAAGAAGACCGGCCATGCCTTGACGGAGCCCGGTTCCTTCAGTATCCCTCCTGCCAAAGGATGACGGTCCCGAAACAGGGCGCCGAACCCCATTGGGTGGCAAAACAACTCTGGCAACCGAGATGTCCCGACCAAAGGGAATACTGCCAAGCCCAGGCCGGATAGCCATGGTCAATGCCCCGCGTCGGCCGGTAACGGTCCCGGTCCCGACGAAGCGACGAATCCCGCACCGTGCGCCCCCGCGGGATGAGCCCGGTGTTGCGGGATCGGGAAAACCCCCGGGGAGCCTGGAACACATACCCGGTCACCGGCTCCCCCGCCGCGTTGGTCCCCAACTCCCGCTCCACGATCTCGGCGCGACCGGCCCCGGGAGCCGCGAGCACGAACACCGCGGCCAGCAGGCCGATCCGGAGAGAGTGGCAGACGTTCATTTTCATGCGGGACTTTCTCAGGATACCACCGCTCATCGGCCGGAGCATGCAAAAAAGGAGTTTACCCAGACGTGAGGCGAACATCCCTCCCATACACAAACAGCCCGGAGCCACATCAGCGGATCCGGGCTGCAAAAACAAGGCCACGCCAGACTCCGGCTTACGCCAGGAGACCGAGCACCGGGGAGCCTTTGCTGGCAACGGTGAAAGGACGCTTCGAGGGGCTGTAGAGCACCTGATCAAGCGGCAGACCGAGCGCGTAGGCAATGGAGGCGTTGAAGTCCGGGATTTTGACCGCGTTTTCGACGACCTCTTCCCCGCCTTCGCTGGTTTTGCCCCAGACCTGGCCACCCTTGATGCCACCGCCCGCGAGGACGGAGCTGAAGGCTTTCGGATAATGGTCACGACCGGCATTCTGATTGATCAGCGGAGTGCGCCCGAACTCGGTGGTCAGCACCACGACGGTCTCCTCCAACTTGCCCCGTCGCTCCAGATCGGCCAGCAGGGTCGACATGGCCTGGTCAAGGATGGCGCACTTGTCCGGCACGGCGATGAAATTGTTGGTGTGGGTGTCCCAACTGCCGAGGGTCACTTCCACGGCGCGGACGTCGTTCTCGACGAGACGGCGGGCCAGGAGACAGCCCTGACCAAAAGGATTGTCACCGTATGCCTTGCGGGTGTCCGCATCTTCCTTGCTGAGGTCGAAAGCCTGGAGATCGCGGCTCGACATGATGCGCACGGCGTCGTCATACATCTGCGTGTAAGCGCGGACCGGCTTGACGTTGTAGCGCCCGACAAAGGCCTGGTCGAACTTGTTGGCCAGTTCGAGGTTGTGGGCAAATGTGTCCTGGTCCATCCCGCGGATCTTGGAGTTCTTCAGCCCGGAGTTCGGATCATTGATCGCGAGGGGTTCAAATTCCGGCTCGAAGAATCCGCCGCCGCCATTGATCCGGCTGTTCCCGCCGATGAAGACGGAACCGGGCAGATTGGGATTGAGACGCCCCTTGAACTTGAGGAGCCAGGCCCCCATTCCGGGGTGACGGATGGTGTTGCGCACCTCATAGCTGGTGTGCATGAGGTAATTCCCCTGGTCATGAGCTCCGGCAGTGGAGGTCATGGAGCGGATGATCGCCAACTTGTCGGCGTGGTTGGCCAGCGAAGGCAGATATTCGGAAATGCGGATGCCGTCGACGTTGGTTTTGATGGCTTTGACCGGCCCCTGGTTTTCATGCCCGGGTTTGGGGTCGAAAGTGTCCATGTGGGTCATCCCGCCACCCATGTATAGGTAGATGATGTGTTTGGCGGCACCGGCGCGCCCCGGCAGACCGAGGTTCGGGCCAAGAGCGGCATGCGCCTTGTTGGCGTAGCCCAGCGCTCCCACGCCGAGAAGGGTTTTGGCGGTGACGGACATAAAGTCGCGCCGGGTTTTTTCGTTGGATTTGAGGATGGATTGCATGGCGGATGGGATGTGTCGGTGGAGAAAAGAGACGGAGCGTTGAATGGGAAAGAGGAAACCTTATTGGACGAAGAGGAACTGACGGGTGTTGAGCAGGGACCAGACGATGCCGTCGTAGGCCCGGTCGCCCCGGGCGGCCACCTCATCCTTGATGAGAGCCAATTCCCCAGCCGTGGGCTGGCGGGTCAGCATGGCCTGAAAAATCATCCGGCTTTTCTCTTCAATGTCTCCGGCCTTGGCGATGCGGCTGCCGAACACGGCGTATTTGTTGGTCAGGGCTTCAACCATGGGACCGTTGAGCAGATTCAGGGCCTGCGGCACGGAAGCGGCATCGGCGGCATTCTCGATGACCTCGCGGTCGGACTGGCCGAACTCCCTTAGGAAATGCCCGCGGGGAGCTGGAGATTCCAACTCGGCAGCGCGGGCCATACCGGCGATGAGCTGGGTGTAAGAAGCATAGTCCTGCTTTTGCTCCTGGGCCCAAGCCCGCTTCTGGTCCTTGTCCAGACCGGCGGGCATGTCGGGGAATTTCGGCTTGGGCAGGGCGGTGAGGACGGCGTTGGCCAGCTGTGGCTTTTCGCTGCCATCGTCGGTCGCGCCCATCGACATGGCCATTTCGCTCATGCCCACGGCGGCGAGCAACTCACCGGCGTCGACTTTTTCACCGGTGTGCTTGAAGCCGATGTCGGCAACCAGTTTGTTGGCCGAGGATTGCAGGGCACTCAGTTCCTTGCGGAGTTTCTGATAGAGCTCGTTGTTCTGCTCTTCGCGGGCTTTGTAGACTTCCTTGCGCATTTCATCCTGTTTCGGAAGGTTCTCCGCCAGCGCTTTGCCCAACTCTTTGGTCATGGCAATGTAATCCTCGGGACTGCGCTTTTCGAGCGCGTCATACATGCGCTTGATGCGTTCCACCGCGGTCAGCTGACCTTTGAGACGGGGACGATAGCGGTCCGCCTCCGGCAGGGCGAGGGCCACGATGCTGTCCCAGATCTGCTCGGCGCTCATCCGGCGCAGGAGTGGTCCGGGGAAATAGTAGGGCTCACCCAGAACGATTTCCTTGTCGTCAGCGCGGCGCTGATAGGTCTTGGTGTTGTAGAGAACCTGAAGATAGGACTTCATGTCGTAGTTGAGGTCCTTCATGAGGCCTTCCAAATAGGTGAGCAGTTCCGGATTGGAAATGACGGTGTTGTCGGTCAGCTCGTCGATCGGCTCGAAGATGCCCATCCCGAAGACCTTTTTCCAAAGCCGGTTGGCGATGACCCGGGTGAAGGTGGGATTGTCCTTGCCGGTCATCCAGCCCGCATAGGCCTCGATCATGGAGTCGGTGACGTGCTCCGGATCGATCTTGGTGCCGAACATGGTGCCGGGTTTGACCGGATCAAATGGCTTGGCATTGTCGTATTTGTAATCGTGGGGCAGTTTGAGAGTCTTTTCCTGCTCACTGACGTTGATGTAACGGATCTGGCGGTAGAGCTCCTGGGTCGCGTAGCCCATTTCCTTGGCCTCGCCGTTGAAACTGTTGTAAGCCTCGATGCCCCGCTTCACGGCAGTGCGGAACTCATCCTCGCCCATCTTGTAACGGGCCAGGACCTTGTCGAAATTCTTCTGCCCGATGTATTTCTCGAGCGTTTTCTCATCGCGGAGCTGGGGCAGATCCTCACGTCCGACGGCTTTGACGTAGCGGCTCTTCCGTTCGTTCTCGATGTATTTCTGGAGCGCCGTGCGGTTCCCGGTTTCATAGCGGTTCGCATCCATGCCGTAGCTGAAAGCCGCCATCTGGTAGTAGTCCATCTGGGTCCATTTGTCGAAGGGGTGGTTGTGACACTGGGCGCACTCGAGCCGAGTCCCCAGGAAGATCCGGACGGTGTTCGACATGTTGTCCAATGGCATTCCCCGGTCCCGCTGGTAGTAGCCGACCGCGCCGTTGTCCCAGATGTATCCTTTGGCG
Source organism: Verrucomicrobiales bacterium (assembly GCA_020852405.1). GTDB lineage: Bacteria > Verrucomicrobiota > Verrucomicrobiia > Verrucomicrobiales > DEV007 > JACKQE01. Next base: position 5,498 of record JADZAX010000582.1, on the reverse strand, counting down.
GTGACCAACTCGGAGACCATTTGGTTGTATGGCGTGTTGTTCTTCAGGCCTTCCTTGATCCAGAGCTGATAGGCGGCCTCCGCCTGACTGGCCCCGGTGCCAAGTCCGGAATTGATCCGCAGCACATCGGCCCAGAAGTTGTAGAAGTGGCTCACATAGGCCTCGCTTTGCATGAGGCTCTCGACGAGCTGCTCGCGCTTCCGGTCGTAGGAGGAACTTTGGAATTCCTCGGCTTCCTCGATGGTGGGAATGCGTCCCGCGATGTCAAGGTAGGCGCGCCGGAGGAAAATTTCATCACTGACCGGTTCGTTCGGCGTGATCTTGTGCTCCTTATAGGCCTTCGAAATCAGGGCATCGACTTTGGCGCTGGCCTGACGAAGGTCGGGCTTGCCGACAGCGGGAGCAGCCGGTTTCTCTTCCTTGGCCAAGGCAGGAAAGCCAAGAGCCAGGGAGAGGCCGATCAGGGCGAAACGGGAGTGGGAGAATTTCATGTCAATGGGAACGTTGGGAGAGGGTAGGAACTGGAAAACCCCATCCATGGGTCCAGTATCGCAGACCGCGCCACTTCCGCCAGTCCATGATCGCGCCTCCAACGATCATTGTCAGTTCCTTAAAGAATCTCAGGGCGTGCCGCGGGCTTCGCGGGCCGCCTTCTCGAAAACCCCGAGAATCTCCTTGCCTTCGTCCGTGCGCCAACCGGCATTCTGCACCATCCAGACTAGAACCAATCCGTCTTTCGTGTCCACGGTCATGTTGGTGCTGTATGCCCCGCCGTGCCCGGCCTTTCCACCGCCGGTGGAGAAGCCCAGACCATAGTTGCTTTTCAATCCGGGAGGTGTCTGTCGGTTCGTCAGGGCGCTCACGGAATCTTCCATGAGGAGGCGTTTCCCTTCCCACACACCGCCCCCAAGGATCATCCGACAAAAGGTTCCCACATCGGACGCCGTGGAGAACAAGCCCCCAGCGGGCATCGGAGTCCGGGTTGGATCCTCCAGCGGGTAGCGCAGTTGCCCCACCCGCACCGGCACGATGGTCTTCTTGTCGGGCGAGGCTTTGTAGGAAGTGGCGATCCGGGCCTGTTGGGCGGGGTCCGGCCAGAAGGTCGTGTCCTTCATGCCCAGGGGCCGGAAGAGCCTCCCGTCCATGAAGGATTCATAGGATTGGCCGCTGAGAACTTCGATGAGACGGCCGATGGTGTTGATTCCAGCATTGGAGTAGCGGTAATCGGAGCCCGGCTGGTAGTCCAGATCGAGACGGCCATAGGCTGCGGTGCGCGCCGCAAGGGAGAGGGTGTCGAGAGTCGGTTCCTCCTCCGGTGCTTTGAAGGGCAGACCGCTGGTATGGCTGAGGAGATGGCGGATGGTAATGGGCCGCTCCAAAGGCACGGGCGCCCGGGCTTTGCCGTCCGCGTCTTTGCCCCCCACCTTCTGACCTTGGAACTCCGGGAGGTATTTCGTCACCGGGTCGTCGAGCGAGATTTTGCCCTCCTCCACCAGCATCATGAAAGCCGCCGCAGTCATCGACTTGGACTGCGAGGCGATCCAGAAAATGGCGTCCGCGGCCATGGGAAGCTTCTTCTCCCGGTCCGCCCAGCCGACCGTCTCGACTGCGAGAACCCGGTCCTGCGACGCTGCCAACATCACCGCCCCCGCGAGTATCTCCCGGTCCACGTATGGCTGGATCCGGTCCGCGATGGCCCCGGGTTTGACGGGTTGCTGACCGCAGGCCATCAGGGGAAGGGAAACCAGGAGCAGCCGGAGGAAATTCAAGGAAAGAGCTTTCATCGACCGCATCGTAGGCACGGGAGCCGCTCCCGGCAAGCATCACGATGGCCGTGATGCCGTTCTGGTGCGGTCCCACGGAAGCGGCTTGCGGTGGGACCCGCTTTTCGCCATCATGACTCCTCCTTTTGCCCCTCTTCCGTTTTCCATGAAACCAGCACTCCCCCGCCCCACCCGCCGGGCTTTCCTCACGACCACCGCGACGATCCTTGCCGCCCCCCACTTTCGTGCCCAAAGCAAAACCGCACCGGAATTTCACAACACCGTGGTCGGTCAGGGCGACCATCGTTACCGCGTCGACAAGCTGTGGAGCCGCGCCGATCCCGCCAAGCAGCCGGTCAAGGACTGTCATGAAATGATCCAGGCCGCTGATGGCCGGCTGTTTCTTCTGACCAACCACAAGCAGAACAACGTCCTGATCTACGATCCCGCAGGGGCACTCCTCGGGTGGTGGACTTTGGGTTTTGCCGGAGCCCACGGCCTGACCAATCATCCTGACCCGGATGGACAGGAATACCTTTACATTACCGACACCGGCGGGAGGGTCGTGAAATGCAATTTGGATGGCCGGATCGTTCTGGAACTGCCGCATCCTTCCAAAGTCGGCGCCTACACGGAGAAAGATGTTTACGCCCCCACGGAAACCGCTGTCGCTCCCAACGGGGACATCTATGTGGCCGACGGATACGGCTCCCAGTATGTGCTGCACTTCGACAAAGACGGGGGGTATCTCGGCAAATTCGGCGGCCGCAGCACCCAGCCGGTGAACCCGGGAAAATTCATGCAGGCCCATGGCATCGCTCTCGATCAGCGCGGCGGCCAGCCCCTTCTGGTCTGCACCGAGCGGATTCGCAATGAGTTCAACTGGTTCACTCTCGACGGCACCCATGTCCGGGGGGTGTATCTGCCGGGAGCGTATGTGAGCCGTCCGGTCATCCACGACCGGCATCTCTATTCCGGCGTTTGTTTCGGGGCCAAACCGGACGACTACCGAATGTGGCAGAAGCAGGGCTTCGTCACCATCCTCGATGACCAGGATCGGGTCGTGTCCAACCCCGGCGGGCAGGCTCCGGTCTACAGGGAGGACCGCCTCCAAGTCATGCTCCAGGAGCGTCCTGTGTTCTGCAACTGCCACGATGTTTGTGTCGACCAGAGCGGGGACCTCTATGTCTGCCAGTGGAACAGCGGGAATGTGTATCCCTACAAACTGCGCCGGGAATGACGGACACCGCACGGCGAACCGGTCTATCATGGGTTCAGCGCAAAAGGTGGAATTTGCATTTCCCGGCTTGTCGGATGACCCCGGAAGGTTTCACAATGCCGCCATAACGTGATCGCAACGCCCATGAAATATCCCTTCCTCCTTGCCGCCCTGCTGTTGGCAACGCTCACCTCGGTTCCGGCTGCCGACTTGAAGCTCGCCACGGTGTTCTCCGACCATATGGTGCTGCAGAGGGAAGCCTCTGTTCCCGTCTGGGGATGGGCGGACCCGGACGAGCTGATCACCGTAACCTTTGCCGGGCAGGAGAAAACTGCCAAGGCGGAAGCGGACGGACTTTGGAAGGTGGCTCTGGATCCCCTCAAGACGAGCCAGGAACCGGGCACCCTGACCGTGAAATCATCGCGTCCGGACCGCTCTGTGACCATCAGCGATGTCCTCGTGGGGGAGGTCTGGCTCGGCTCCGGGCAGTCCAACATGGCCATGGCCGTCTCCAGAGCCCTCAATCTGGAGAAGGAAAAAGCCTCCGCCAATCTCCCTCTGATCAGGATGTTCAAAGAAGAGTCCGCGGCGGCGAAGACCCCCCAGGCGGACAGCAAAGGACGCTGGCAGGTGTGCTCGCCGGCAACCGTGGGGACCTTCTCGGCCACGCTCTTTTTCTTCGGCCGTGAATTACAGCGAGAACTGGGGATTCCCGTGGGATTGATCAACTCCTCGGTCGGGGGCACTCCCATCGAGTCCTGGATCGCGGAAGCCGCCCAGGCCTCCTCGCCCCCGCTTCAGGCGGCCCTCGCAGAAGCCGCGAAAGCCGATGCCGCCTTTGATGAGAATGCCGCGAAGGCAGCCCACGCCAAAGCCCTGGCCCGATGGCAGGCGGCGGCAGAGAAGGCCAACACCGCCGGACAACCACCGCCCAAAAAGCCGGTCGATCCCTTGGAACAACGCCAGCGCAAAGGGGGCGCGGGCGGCCTCTTCAATGGCAAGATCGCCCCGCTGATCCCTTTCGCGATCCGGGGTGCGATCTGGTATCAGGGGGAAGCCAACTCCAAGGTCGGCAAAGGCCTCCTCTACCAACACCAGCTTCCCCTGTTGATCCGGGATTGGCGGGAACGGTGGGACTTGGAGTTTCCCTTCGCCTGGGTCCAATTGCCCAACTTTGAACGCCCGGAAAGCGAATGGATGGAAGTCCGTGAAGGCATGCTGAAAACGCTCAGCCTCCCCAAGACCGGAATGGCGATCACCCTCGACATTGGGGAACCCAAAGACATTCATCCGAAAAACAAACAGGAAGTCGGACGGAGACTCTCCCTCTGGGCCTTGGGGGAGGTCTACCAACAGAAAGTCGCCAGCACCAGCGGACCGATTCCCACCGGACACACGGTCAAGGGCGCCGACATCGAAATCACCTTCCGTCACACCGAGGGGGGATTGGTTGCCAAAGGTGGGGAACTTCGTGAATTTGTCATCTCCGGCACAGACGGGGTCTGGAAGCCGGCCGCAGCCCGGATCGAGGGAGAAAAAGTGATCGTCTCCAGCCCTGACGTGTCCCAACCTGTCGCCGTGCGCTATGCCTGGAAACCGGATCCGGAGGCCTCCCTTTTTAATGGAGCCGGATTGCCAGCCACGCCATTCCGCACCGATGGACAATAGTGAGGGCATTCCCAACCATGTCTGCAAGCCGGATGCGCGCTCTTCCAGCCATGATCGTGGTGGCTTTGGTTTTCCAACCCGGGGCCAGGACGGCTGAGCCCACCGGCGTGAGGAAGCCCAACATACTGCTCATCTTCACCGATGATCAGGGCTACCATGATCTGGGGTGCTTTGGATCGACCACCATCAAAACGCCGCATCTCGACCGCATGGCGTCGGAAGGAGTGCGGCTGACGAGTTTCTACGCGCAGCCCGTTTGTGGCGTGTCGCGGGCCGCCTTGATGACAGGCTCGTATCCCATCCGGGTGGCGGAACCGGGCAATCTGAAGCGACTCCACACAGTGCCGCATCCCAAGGAAACGACCCTGGCGGAGGTGCTGCAGTCAGCCGGATACGCCACCGCGCTGATCGGCAAGTGGCACCTCTGCGCTCCCGGCAAAGGTCCGGCCGGATTCGATCGGGCCACCATGCCCAATGCCCAGGGATTCGATTATTTTTATGGCACTCCCAAATTCAACGGAGCCACCGTGAGAGTCCAGGACAGTCCCATGCGGAGCCCCATCCTGCGAAATGAGGAAATCGTGATCCAAGCAGTCCAGAACTGGGACTCCATCACCCAGGACTACACCGCGGAAACCCTGCGATGGATCCGCGAACACCGGGAGCAGCCATTTTTTCTCTGCCTCGCCCACAACCTTCCACACATCCCACTGGGGGCCTCTCCGGATTTCAAAGGCAAGTCTGCCTACGGCCCTTACGGGGACGCCATCGAAGAGATCGACTGGTCCACCGGCCGGATTCTCGACACGCTGCAGGAACTCGGCTTGGACGAAGACACGCTGGTCGTC
>JADZAX010000581.1 GCA_020852405.1 Verrucomicrobiales bacterium | reverse complement strand
GGCCTCGCAGCCCTTCGGTGGTGCCGACGGTGGGGGCTGCCAGGATGGTCACGTCATACCTACCGGGTTGATCGAGCCGGACGCTGGTGGTGTAACCCCCTTCAAGATTCTGGGAATGCAGTTGGCGACCGGTGGCTTCTTCGACCACCGACACCGAAAAGGTGAACCCGGAAGGCTGGGTCGGGGGGGCGTCTCCGTCTTTGATGGCCCAGTGCAATTCGACCGGGCCGGGAGACAGGGGCTGGGACAAGGAGGGGGCATTGAGCACCACAGTGGACGGGGAGGGGGGCAGTCGCAGGGTCACCGACCAGACATCGACCTGAAAACCGCGCTTCTCAAACCCCGGCTTTTGGTATTCAAAGAGTCCGATCCGGGTCTTCTTCGCGACAAAGTTGGTGGAGTCCCACTGCGCGAGGAGGTCGGTCTCCTCCTTGGTGTAGCCCGTGCCCGATTCCGGATCCTGCAGGGCATCTGTGATCATGAAAAAATAGTATTGATCAATGCGCTGGGATTCGGCCACCCGGGAGGTTTCGGCCCGGGCGATGGTGACATAGGTCTGGGCATCCTTGAATACGGTTGGAAAATGCTGGTTGAGATAGTCCCGGAAATCCGCCGGGAAGTTGACCAGCGGCAGGGACACCGATTGGGGATGGCGGACTTTTTTGTCGCCAAACGGGATGACAATCAGTTGTTTTCCCACTCCCGCCAAGGGGGCCTTTTCTGGGGCCTGCTGGACGATTTCCCGCAGCGGGGAAATGAGCAGGGAGGGATCCGCTTTCCAATCCGCATAGCGGGCGGGATCGAAGTTGCCCTGGGCCACATCAACCACCAGCTCGCGGGCTTCGGCGATCATGGCCTCCAGGGCTTCGCGGGTGGTGCCGCTTTTTGAAGAGGCGGAAAGCATCGAGCCGGAGACGTCCACCAGAACAAAGATATCCCGGGTGACCTTGGAACCAGGCGCCGGCTCCTGGTCGGTCTGTGCTCGAAGCGCCGGCACCAAAAGCCAGGCAGCCATGAACAGAGCCAAGCTTGACCAAGGGATCGGGGGCGTTCTGGAAAGGAATGGTTTCATCGCAGGCTCCGCCGGGGAGGTTCTTCTTTCTCGTTATAAGGGCGGACTTGGACATTGGTTACAAAATTCTGGAAAAAAAGCACCAACTTTCCTCATGAATTCACCATCAGAGATTTTGGACTTCAATTCCCATAGGATCTATAATTTTTGGTTTAATTTTGCTCAAGAATCTTTGAGTTGGGGGAAAAGTGTGTTCCGGACGTAACTTTTGCCATTGCCGGACCCTATGATGATGGAACAGGATAGGTCTCCTTCTCTATGAGCTACAGTTTGTTTGGCAGAAAAAAGGCAACGGTTTGGTACTTGTTGGACTGTTCGTCCAGCACTCCTCGGGCCCGTTCCCTCAAAGTGGGGGATTCGGTTCCCTTGGGGGGCGATGCCCTGTGGTCACTGACGGTGAGCGAAGACCAGGCTTCTGTGACCACAGGCTCAAATACCGGTTCCATCAGCCACAACGGGAAGTGGTATGTGAACAAGGCGACCATTCCGATTCCGACCTCGGGACCTGAGGATGCCATGGAGCACACCCTGATCGTTCCCGCCGCCCAGGGAAACCTTCCGCTGCTGCTGAAACGGGGGACCTGTCCCGTCTGGGGCGATGGCGCGGCCATCCAGTTCGAGATCCAAACGGAAGCCGATGGTCATCAGGGAGGGTTCGACAATTTCGCCGCTGTGCGGCGCGCGCTCACGCCGGGCCGGGTGGACCACGACGCCCTCGTCTGGGTTCAAGGCGGGACCTCCGCCTTTTACGCCCGCGATATCTGGTCCGGTTTGACGGAGAAACCTCAAGAACCGGTTCCGGGAGGGAAGAGAAAATCGGCCAGAGTGGTCATCGCCGATGACGATGAGGAGCCCGAAATCGAGGGCAATCTGAAGTGCCTCTATTGCCCGGGGACTTTCAACCGGGGGGATGCGCTCTACATCCACAAAAAAATGGGCGAAAAGCCATTCCACCCGGGTTCGCTCGGGACTTACGCGCGGGACGGGAGGGTTATGGACCGGGAAGGCAATGTCTATTCTGAGAAGTCACCCCGGGCCTGCCCTCATTGTGGACAGAGGTTGCCGGAGTCCTTTTTTGAAGAGGATCCGAAATACACCATCATTTCCTTGGTCGGCCAGAGTATGTCAGGAAAATCTTACTATTTGGCGACCTTGTTTCACGAGCTGTCTGATCGAATCCCACAAGGATTTGGCTACAATGGGGATGATGCATCGCTCAATTCTTACATGGACAATTTGAGCAAAATACCCTTCCAATCAGGCGAACCTGGCAGTCGCTACATAGAAAAAACAGGAGCCGCCACACAGGAGAGCATTACCTACCAAGGGGAGATGTTCCGTGTGCCCAGACCTTTCATTTCCAAGATTACGAAAAACCAGAAAGTCGCGTTTCGAACCGTTTTTTACGACAATCCAGGAGAGCATTTCACTTCGGTTCACGAAGGGGAGTTGGGTACCATAGAAGCCCGAGTGGCTGCATCCCATTTGGCTCATGCCCAAGCCATTTTTCTGCTCTATGATCCCACGGCGGACGCTGTCATTCGGGGAAAACTGGGATTGGAGAGGAATTACAACAAGGAGGACTACCAAAGGTCAATGCTGACGAACCTTTCCCGATGCATTGATGCCCAATGGGACTCGGAAATGAAGGGAACACGTTCCAAGGATCTTCCACTTGCTTGTTTTGTGGCCAAATGGGACGAATGGGGGGAGAAACTTGCTCCCGATTTGCACCGTCCCCAGGCCTACACCAAGGACGGATGGTTGGATTACAGAGTGGTAGAGGAGAATTCCCAAAGAGTGGAGAAATTTCTTCAAGACAACAGTTGCGGAGTTTCCAAGGCATTGGAGTCCATCAGCAGCAAAGTGACTTATTTTCCGGTCAGCGCGCTTGGATCCCCACCAGTGGAAGCCTATTATGAATCGGAAGGCAGTCATGTGAAAGTTAAAGTCTGGGCACCCAGCCAGCCGGCGCAACCCTGGGCCGTACATGCGCCTCTCCTATGGGCGTTGGGCTGGCTTTATCCGGATCACTTTCCGTCTCCACCAAAAAGGGAATGATCCTTGAGCGATTTCCACCCATCACAAGACTTACTATAGCGTCTAAAACCTTTCGGAGTTATGCCTGCCTACAAAATCATTTATGGTGCTGGACCCACTTTGACCCGAGATGAATCCCGGTTTGGGAGGGGGTATGGATTCGTGGGAATGCATCGGGAGCCAGCTATCAAAACTTTGGCCTACGAGGTTTTGGAACGACCTCTTCACGGAAAAAACATCTTTGAGTTGGATAAAGGACTAGCTCGGGCAGGTGCCGAATTGCATTCCTTCCAGCGGATGGGCGATTGGTGGGTTTTCCTGAGAATCTCGGCCAAGCAGACGGAAAGCCGACTCTGGTCCTTCGAGGAATTCCTGCTCTTGGATGATGCTGAAGTGGATGCGCTCGTGGCTAGGGGAATTTCACCTGTGCAAGTCTTCCGGTTTGATGGAGAAGGTTCGGATGGCAGACCCCTCTGGTATCGGGATCCGCTCTGGTCCGAACCTGCGACCTGGTATACGGAGCCCCTTTCTTTTAAAGGGATTTCCTTTCCTGACCTGGTGGCCGAACCTTCTCCGGGTCTGCTTCCTTTTCGTTATCCAACATGTTCGTGGATAGTGCCGGAGTTTGGGGACGGGGCTTCTCTTCCCGATCTATTGAATGCCTTTGGGTTGGCAGGTCAAAGTTTGCGTCATAAGTGTTACCCCGGCATCACTCGTGAGGAATTCAAAGAGCTTTTTTGGAATCGGCTTAGTTTTACCACCTATCACCTCGATCCTGCACGGGTTTTTGATCTTAATTTTGCCACGGGAAAACACCAGACCTGGATGGCTTTCTGGCAAGGAAGCCACGACCCGAAGCAATATGAAACTGAGGAGGCACTGTCGTGGCCCGCTGATGAACAATCTCTTCCTGAAGAACCGAGTGAAGATGAAATGAAGGCGGCAGGCTGGTTGCGGGTTTGTCCAGAGGAGCAAACTCATCCTTCTAAACTTCAATCTGATCCTATTGTTTCAGGCTCTCAGCATACTAACGAATCCTATCACGAACGAAGGCCAAAAAGTAATAAAAAGCAGGTTTGGTCAAACAAGAAACTCCTTGTGATTGGGGGAGCCACTTTTGCCTTCCTGCTCCTCGGTGCTCTGGTGTCATTTTCCTATTTGCGATTGAAAAGGCAGGCCGAAAGAGGTGAAAGGATT
>JADZAX010000580.1 GCA_020852405.1 Verrucomicrobiales bacterium | reverse complement strand
GAGCCGGAGAGAGAAATACCGTTCAAAAACCGCGGGGGCCGGGGCGTCCTTCTCCACGAGCTCCGCGAGATCTTCGATCGCGCTGTGGACACATCCCTCCTGCCAGATACGGTAGCTCCTCCGGGATTGTTCGCGCAGGTTCAAGAGAGAGGTCCGGAGATTCTTCGGGGAGTCCTTGGGATCGATTTGGTAGAGTTTCTGGAGGAGGTCGCTAAAACTTTGCAGGCCCTCGGCGGCCGGTTCGTTCGCTCCGGCAAAATCGGCGATGTCCTCGGAAACGAATTCCCGGTGGCGCAGGTAAGGTATTCCAACATCGTAGGCCCGATCGACCCAAGGGGGAGCCACCTGGGTGAAGGCCTCCAGGCCCGGTTCCGGAACGGGCACGGGTTCCGGTTCGGGGGCTGGATTCTCGGCCATGAGTTGGAAACTCGGACGGGCCGCACGCCGTGCCTGCGCGGTGTCGGGACATTTTTCCTGCAGCGTGGCATAGACTTCATCGGCGGTTTGGGACCATTGCTCATGGATGGCGGTGCGTCTTGCCCAAGGCGTGGCGGCGGCGACCCGGGGCATGGCTTCCAGGATGTTTTCGAGCGCGCTTGCCATCTCGGGGGTTCCCGGGCTTGCCAGTCGGGCGGCCTGTTCCCAGGCGCGGAGAGCATTCATGAGTTCATCCATGTCGAGGAGCTTCTTCATGGTCTCCGGCCCTTCGGCCAATCCCAAGACCAGGGCATTCTCCTGCCGCAACTTTTCCGGGGCATCAGTTTCAACCTCCTGGTAGATCTCGGAACGCCGAAGGAGCAGGGCGGGGAAGGTCACCCGTCCTCGGGCTCCGGCCCATTCTTCGCCCAGGGCAAGCCAGGCGGAGGCAGTGTTCTCCTCGTGGGCGGCCTTGGAAAGCCTGGCAATCTTTTCCGCGGCTGCCCGGTCCTCGGCCGGGAGAAACGCCGCCGCATCAGCGGCATTGCCTTCCGAGAGAATGCGTCCGAGCAGAGTGCCACGGATCCATTCCCAGTTCTCCGGGGAGAAATCACCCTGATGGTCGCGCAGGCGCAGCAACTCCGGCAGGGGACCGAAGGCCAGGAGCGCATCGAGGTGTTGCAGCACCTGGGAAGGCTCCGCCAGGCTCACGTCGGGGCTCAGAGCGCTCGCAGCGGTGGGCAGGCCTTCATAGCTATAAGGATAGATATCGCTGTCGTAATAGCCTCCGCCCGAGGTTTCATCCCCCTGCTGGCCCGCCTGTTTGGCCTGCAGGGCCGCGATAGCGATGACGGCTTCGTCGCTGCGGCCGGCGGTCTGGAGAGCCATTGCCAGGCGCATCCGGGCGCCGTCGGCAAGCGAACTCCGGGGATGGCTGAGGAGGATAAACTCCTGCCAGGCAGCCACCACAGCGGCGGGATCCGTGGCCTGACGCTGGAGTATGACGCAACGCACAAAGCCGAGGTCGTCGGATGAGCCGAGCGCATTCCCAGCTTCCGCGAGCAGCTTCAAAGCTTCCTCCTGATTGCCCGCATTGCTCGCGGCATGGGCCAGAATGGCAATGAACCAGGGATGGACGGATTCGTCCTGCCAGGCATCGCTTTCCTCCCGGACGGCGGCGGCGAGACGGGGCAGCCACCAGGCACGCCATTTTTTCACCGCTTCTGGTTTGTCATAGAATCCATTGTGCATGTCCGCCTCCGGGGCGTGGAGCAGCCAGTAGACAGTGCCCATGGCCACCGCGGGGTGTTTTGCGATCTGCCGCAGAGGGGCTTCGTCCGGCATTGCCAACAGTCTCGCCATGACCCGTTCCACCATGCGGCTAGCGCTGCGCCGGTTCTCCGGGTGGTTCTTCACTTCCATTTGTTTGAGATACCATTCCAGCGCGCCAGGCAGGTTGTCCCGTTTCACCTCCACGGCCCCAAGCCAGCCCATCACGTCTCCGACATAACGGCCATCGGGATAGGTGGCGAGGTACGTCTGAAATGCCACCTCGGCCTGGTCGCGGAGAGGCGTGGCTTTCTCGGTGTCTTCAGAGTCTCGACGGGACGCATCGAAGCGGGCCCGGCCCAACATGAAAGCCGCTGTTTCAGCGCGAGGATGGTCAGGGAAGCGTCGCACCACTTCGGCAAAGGAGGCCTCCCCTTTGGGACCATCATAGATTTGGAATTCAAGGGCTCCGAGGAGGTAGAGAAGCGGCGCCGCCGTGCGGTCCGTGGTAGCGGCCAAGCGGGCTTTGATCTTCGATTCGAGGTCGGAAATGTCATCACTGGAAAGCGGTCCCAGCCCGATCCTCCAACGGCAATAATCGGCTGCTTCTGTCGGTTGGGTGGCCGCATCCGCCAGGCAGTCGCGCAGATCCAATCCCAGGTTGATCCAACCCACGGGGAGATTGGGGCTCCAGCGGGCGTCTTCGAGGAACGCTTCGCAGTCGGCGAGGGCGGCTTTCTGACTTTTGGTCCCAAGCTCGGCGCTGATTCTTTCGAATCGTTCGGCGGCGGTTTCGGCGGTGAGAGCCGGGTGGTTGTCCGCTCCCTCCTCGTTCTCGAACAGCAGCTGAGGCAGGGATTTGCCGGGAAGGCGGTCCACATAATGGTCCAGCCCGGGAGGTGCCGTGGCCCAATCTCCGGTGGCGAGCGCTTTTGGGGCGGTCATCAGGACCAGGGTGGAGCAAAATAGCAGAGCGATTTTCATAAATCAGGGCGTTAATTCAAGCAGAGCATCATTGACCGTAGCCTGCCGGACAAGCGGAATCTTTGGCACCGGGTCCGCAAGAACCAGAACCCCGGTGCGCCGGCTGGCCTGCGCTGGCAGGTGGGTGAATCGGAAACAGATTTCCGACGCGAACATCAGCGGCACGGCACGACCTTCCCGGAGGGGCTCGACGGAGTCAAAATCACCGG
>JADZAX010000579.1 GCA_020852405.1 Verrucomicrobiales bacterium | reverse complement strand
TCGGCCGCGCTCGGTTCGGCTGCGGTCGGATCGGCTGCGGACGGCTCGGCTGCGGTCGGCTCGGCTGCGGTCGGCTCGGCTGCGGTCGACTCGGCTGCGGTCGACTCGGCAACGGTCGGCTCGGGAGTCTCCAACTGTGGAGCCAAACCGGCAGAGAAAACCGCCGCCGGGAAAGCCTTCGGAAACGCCATCGAAGAAGACCCGCCGTCCCAAGGCTCGGGCTCGCCCACCGCTGACCTGAGAAACAGAGCAGAGGACCCCTTCGCTATTGATCGATCTGCCAAGGCGGTCATCCCGTCCGTCGCGTTCGAACTTGCACCAATCACCCGGGCCAGGTCGTCAAGAAATCGATTGGGGTCTTTTTCGGGAAATTCCGTCAACCGGAGCCAGGTGGCCCCAAGGAACTCTGAAACCTCGGGAGAAAGCCCCGCAAAGTCTCCCGGGCCTGGCGCGGCGCCTTCCCAGGAAAGCCGTCTGCCGGTGGTCGCGTGCAGGAAGAGATTCATCAACACCGCCGTGCGTCTGGCCCCGTCAAGCTGACGACTGAACACGGACATCCGCCGGAGCAGAGAATCCGGCAGATCCAACCCGCGCAAGAGGGCCGGCACCGACGAATGGAGGCGGAGCCTCACCGCGAGACGGCTCCAGGTGTCACGACCAAAGCGCTGCAACGCATCGGAGAGGGCAGTGGTCCCTTCCCCACCGGTCACGACATAGACATTCTCCGGAGGCAACCACCAGACCTGGGAGGCGGTCGCGGCCTTCTCAATGGCATCCAGCGCAGCGGAAATCTTGCGCATCAGCGTCAAAGCATGATCCGCAGACAGCGGTCCCAACCTCCCGACGATTCCTTCCAGCGATACTCCCTCAACGCGTTCTTCGCCGAGAAACTGGGCCCGTCCTTTTTGTTGCGCCAAATGGACTGTCATCTGGTTGGGCAATCCTCTGCCGGGACGTCGCAGTACCGCACGGTGCTGCTCCAGGAGCAATTCTTTCGGCAGGACCGGCTCGCCCGGCACCAATTGAAAGCGGATCCGCGAAATGTTGAACCCCCGGTTCGAGTCCGCCGATACCAGATAAGGCGTTTCACGTTCCTCCGGACTGCGCCGGGCAATGTAATCCGGCCCCAGATCCGGCACCTCGGCTCCATTGAGGAGCCATCCATACAACCATGGACGGGGAATCCAGGCCCCAGTCACAGGTTGAACCTCAGGAAGCTCCAAGGCCGCGAGAGCGTTCGCAAAACCTGCCAGACGGGAGAAAGGCCCTCCCATCTCGCCGGAGGCGGCACCGTCTTTCACCAAGCCAGCGAGGGGCCCGGGCAAACGGGACCAGATCGCATCCGAAACAGTCCCGTGGAAGGTCCCCAGATCGCGCACTTGCCGACCGGTCAGCCACGAACAAATGACCAGGGCGCAGCGCGCCACCAACTGGCCCTCATGAATGAGACAGGGCTGTTCCCAGCCAGAGAAATTCCCGAGGAGCAGATCCAACCCTCCTTCGACGTTCCGCCTGAGAAAGAGGTTCTCGAGCGAGAAATTCTCCACGGCACGCGGCAATTCACGCCCGCTCTGCAAGGCCCGCAGCAACTGCCTGCCCAAGGATACGGCCAATTCAGGAGGCAGGGCTCCGTTCCGCTCCAGATAAGCCGGAAACAATTCCCCGTCAGGAAGGTGGTCGGTGTAAAAAAGATCATCCTGTTCCCGGTCATGACTGAAGATCGGGAGGAACGCGGGATCGCGGAGTCGGCGCACGGCCTCCATCTCGCGATGAAATAGTGCCACCTGCTTCTCATCGTAGGCACGGCCATGATACAGATGGAGGCCAACCAACCGACGCCGATGGCAGTCAAAAACGAGACAATGACGCTCCCCGGTGCCCCGATGCAGAACCTCCACCACTTCCCCATTGAGATCCCGCAAGAACCGAAACTCCCGGAATTCCGCCCCAGATACTTCTGACTGGGTTTCCAAAATCGACGCCATAACCACCGGATCGCAATTTTGCGGTACAAATAATTTCAAGATCACTCCATCCGCGATCTATCCAGCCCGCAGAAATCCCAAAAATATAGCATTTTCAGTTAATTACCGCAAATTATTTCTATTATCTCAAATTTTCAATCCAACGTCAACCTTGGCAGAATTGGATCGATTTAGCGATCAAGCTGCTCTCAGGGATAAAATATTTATCTCAAATGAGAGTATTTTTTGATAATTATGGTTGATCCGTTTGGAATTTATGGTTATTTTCGAGCTCTTGTTTCGATTGTTGACCGTCCGCTCCCCCGCGAACCCAACGCCGATCCGCTTATGAAACTGCCCGAAGACAGCCGATTTAATCTGGGACTGAACCAACATGGGAACAGCGAACCGCTTCACCAAAGTGACGGTTTGAAAACCTTTTTGGGCTTCGACCGGCAGTCTCAACGGATTGTCGAAATCCGGACCACGGATCACGGCACCCCTCTCGGAGCGAGCGCTGAACAAGCCCTCCGGGAGCGGGTCGCCCTGGGCCGTCCCATTGTCCATCCCGGCGTGGCCCGGATTTTTGAAACCGGCGAACAGGACGGTCAATTCTACTTCGTCAATGAATTCGTCGACGGGGAACGGCTCACCGATTACTCGGAGCGGGTGGGCACCCTGCCGAGGAACCTCGCCGCCAGCCTCGCCATTCAAATGTGCGACATCGCGGCTCTCTTGATCGACTATCCCCGCTTGCTCGCCAGCGTCCGCCCCGAGGACTTCGCCATCAGCCTGGAACGCGGCTGGTTGCTGACCTTGCGGCTCACCGAATTGGGCTTCGACCGCCCGGAAATCCCGCTCCGGGACTCTGAACTCGCGGCCCGATGGATCCGCCATGTCGGAACCCTCCTGGAAGCATTCACCCAAGGAAAGAAACTCGCCTTCGACGACGGGAGCACTTCACTAAGCGTCGCCGGCCCGCTCACAGCACTGGAACAGAGCGTCCGGCGCCAACCGGGAGTGCTGGCCGTTTCGGAAATCAAACGCCTTAAATACACCCTGCTGCATGGCCTCGGATTCGACAACAGCCCCAGCAATCCCACTCTGCACTACCATCCGGCTTTCCGGGCAGTCACCGACCCCGTGCAAGTTCCCCGGGGACCACTTTTCCACCTCCTGATGGAAAGCGGTGAACTCCGGGAACTCCTTACCGAGAAATACGAAGTCATCGCCAGCAGTGCCCTGGACTGGTCGGCCTACCGGATCGAAGCCGCCGTCAAGTCGCCCCGCAGTCCCGGAACCAACAAGGAACTCACCCAGATCCACATCCTCCCTCCCGACCGCCTGCTGGATGATTCAGGGCCTCACCCTCTCAACCAGAAAATGAGTCACTCCTACCTCAAAGACCACCCGAACCTGGTCCGGACGCGATCTCTGGCGAGCGGCGATGATTTCACTCTGGTCGCTGACGAACCCGTCCGTGGATTCAGCCTGATGAATCTGGTCACCGCACGCGGCCACCTCTCGCCCCAGGAGGTTCTGCTCCTCCTCCGGCAGATCGACCGGGCTCTATCCCACTTTCAGGGGGCCTCCTTCGGCTTGGGCCGGATCGACCCTTGGTGGATCCTCTTCCACTTTGAGGAGCCTCTCGATCCCGCCAAACAGCGCGAGCTGGTTGCGCATGAGAGCATTACGAACTGGCCGGCATGGGAAATCAAATTCCGGATCAGCCAGACCCCGGAGGTCGTCGTCCAGTCCGCAGCCTCGCCATGGCCGCATTTGGAAGACCGTCTCCAGAGAGCGGCACAAACGGGAGGAAAAGATGATCCCAGGTCGGTGTCGTTGCTCGCGCTGGCAGTATGGATGCTGGAAGCCGACCGGCACGAATGGCTTCTCACAGAGAGCCTCTGGACGGAAAAGGATCCTCTCAGCCAGAACCCCGCCTTCGAACAGTATGTCAAAGCGGCGGTGAGAGAGTTCGACAATGCCGATGGGCAGCACCGGGCTCGCTTGCTAGCAGAAATGCGACACTGCTTCCTCACCACGTCGCCCATGCCTGCTCTCGCTCCAGAATCCCCTACTCAGGCGCCGCAATCGCCCCAACTGACATTTAGCGCCGCGTGATCTAATTTCAGACTAAACATTCCCGCCTTCCGGAAATATCACATTTGTTTTGCAAATTTGAGACTTTCTCTGGAATGGAAAAATTGATTGGAGACAATTCTTGAAGAATATGTTATAAATCCGCCCTGCTTGCGGTGTCAGGTGGGCGGGGTCGCGAAATCGAGGGATTTGCGCGGAGGAAGAATCTTCATTTAGTTAACTATGCGCAAGGGGACTACGGGGAAAAGTGGTTTCGGGCATTGGTTCGCTGTAGCAGCGTTCTCGCTCGTCGTGGTTTTGTGGGGCGGCACCTCGGGTGCGCAGGAGACCGGTGGTGCGGCTTATGATGTCTGGTTGCGCGCTTACATGGTCAAGGAAGAAGGCATGCACGCCGAAAAGCAGGGCAACCTCCTGCTCAGCCTAGCCAAGTATGATGAAGCCAAACGGCTCTTCGACGCCGTTTCCCGGGACTATCCGGAATTTTATGCCGACATGGTGCAACTGCGCCGACGCGAACTGGCCGACAAAATCACCTGGTTGCGGGACGTCAGCCACAATTCCCCCAACCAATCGGCGGATCCCACTTTAATCGCCCGTGCCAACG
>JADZAX010000578.1 GCA_020852405.1 Verrucomicrobiales bacterium | reverse complement strand
GGACCTGATTCCGCCCTTCCTTCCCCCAACCGGGGAGGTTCAGGAACCAGCGTCCCATTCTGCCCGAATCGAGGCCGCAATCTCCGCCATCTCGTCAGGGGCAATTTTCAGCTTGGGAGCGGTCACGCTGACTTGGCGCTCTTGGAGAAACGGGATCAGATGGACATGGGCATGGGGCACTTCGGTCCCAATCACCATCACCCCCACCCGCTTGCATTTAATGCAGCGATCGAGTGCTCCGGCGACCCGCTTGGCAAAGATCATGAGCGACGCCATGGTGCCGTCGTCGAGATCGAAAAAGGCATCGATTTCTTGCTTGGGCACCACCAAGGTGTGTCCCCGGGCGATCGGATTGATGTCCAGAAAAGCCAGGCAATCCTCGGTTTCAGCGACCTTGTGGCAGGGGATCTCTCCTTGGATGATTCGGGTAAAAATGCTCGGCATCCTCTAACCTCGGAGAATCCATGGTGATGTCAATGCCGCCATGGGCGGTGTGCAGCGGAAGAAGAATGGCCCACCAGACCCGTACCTAAAACGCTTCCCCGCCGGCCCGATCAAGAGGATCCTCCGATGGTGCATCTTTTCAATGGAACCGGACGTAGTTATGATGACACCATGAGCTTTTCCACATCGATGCCGGGTGGTCCGCTGGTAGTGCAGACCCAAGGTTACACCCCGCGCCTGTGGCGGGATGAAAGCGTGATCTTCTTCGCCAATCTGCTCGGGGAATTTTTCGAGAACACCCAACTGACGGCCCTGTTGGAGCAGGAAGTCAGCGGCACAGACTCCTATGGCGCGCGCCTGGTGCCGATCATGGGCCTGCTGTTTGGCGGAGGAGACAATGTGGTGGTGTTGGAAAGGGAGGCCAACCCTGCGCTGTTGCAATATTTCAGCGGGGTCCTGGGGCTCAAACTGCCACGGATTCAGGTGCTGCCACATGCCGACTACCGGAGCATCGGCACTGCCCTCCGTGAAGGCACTCCCTGTCCAAGGGAAGATCTCATCCAGACGTGGCAGGAGCATCCCGCCAAAGCGCTGGACGGCTACGTCACTGATGCCACTCTGGCCGCGCTTGCCCATCATTTGGGGAAACGGACCATGTCCACCCAGGCCGGCAGCAAAGCCGGCAACAACAAACTGCTGCTCCACCAGCATCTGGAACAGGAAGGACTGCCCGTCTTTGAAACACGTCTGGCGGAATCTCCCGCGGACGTTCCCGCCTGTTTGAATGAACTCGGCCTGCTGGGGTATGATCAGGCCGTGGTGAAGTCCCAGATCGGGGCTTCGGGCATTGGATTGATGAAGATCCGCACCGTCGACAGGAGCAGCGTGGTGCCGGAGCTGTTTTTTCACGAGGGGCCCTGCATGGTGCAGGGGTGGGTGCGCCCGGGCCTGCGGGGCGTGACGCGGATCTTCAGCCCCAGCGTGCAACTCTTCACCGATCACGAAGCGGTCTATCTCTATGACCTCACCGAGCAAATCCTCAGTCAGGAAAGCGTGCATCAAGGCAACGCGTCTCCTCCTCCCTATCTCGACGACTTTCCCGGATTGACGGAGGAACTGTTCCGGCAGGCGGGAGTGGCCGGGCTTTGGCTGCACGAACAAGGTTACCGGGGGACCGCCAGCGTGGACTTTCTCGTTGCCGGACTGCAGGAGGAAGGCTCCTTCCGTGTGCATGCCTGTGAGATCAACGCCCGGGTCACCGGCGCGACCTATCCCTCCATCCTGGCCCGCCATTATTTTCCCCGCGGAGGCTGGTTGATGCGGAATCTGAAACTCGCCGAACCCCTCCCGGGAGCCGAGATCCTGGACTTATTGAAGCATCACCACCATTTGTTCCAGCCCACGTCCCGGAGCGGGATTTTGCCGATCAATTTCAACCTTAACCAGGACGGGCTGGTCGAGAAAGGCCAGTTCCTCTGCCTCGACGGCGATTCTCTGGACTGCCGGAGCATGCTGCTGCGGGCAGAGGAGGATCTGCCCGTGGATTGGGAATACGTGCGCGACTGAACTTTACGATCCTTTCTCCCATGCCCCACTCCGATCCCCTCCTTGAGCGTCTGGTCTCCCTCACCCGCGATCTCATTCTCATTCCTAGCACCAACAGTCGCCCGCAGGAGCGCTCCCGGTGCTTCGCCTTCCTGCGCGATCATCTGGAGGGGTTGGAGGGCGTGGCCATCCGGGAATACCAGAGCCGGGGTTTTGGCTCCCTGGTGGCCTGTCCTGCCGGTATCGCACACCCGGAAATCCTCATGGTGGGCCACCTGGACGTCATCGAACATCCCGACGGTTCCGTCTACCGCTCACGGGTGGAGAATGGTCGCATCCTGGGGCCCGGCGCGGGCGACATGAAAGGCCAGATCGCGATCATGCTGGAACTGTTCTGCCGTCTGCAGCACCGCCATCCCGGTCTATCTTTCGGCATCGCGGTCACCTCGGATGAGGAAATCGGCGGTGAGAATGGGGTGATGCATCTGTTTGAGCGGGAGGGATTGCGCTGCGGCATGGCCATTGTCCCGGACGGCGGCTCCATTCACGACATCACCGTCGCCGAGAAAGGCATCCTGCAGACCCGGTTGGACAGCCGGGGCCAGGAAAGCCATGCGGCACGTCCTTGGTTGGCAACCAACGCTCTCCTCCAACTCATTGAAGGAATCAGTCGCGCCACCAGAGACTTTGAATCCTGCAAAACCAGTCATGAGGAAGCGTCCGACCATTGGTATTCCACCTGCGTGCCCACCGTGTTGAGAACCGGCAATGAAACCATCAATTGCATCCCGGGAGAAGCCCATGCTTTCCTCGATGTGCGCTTCACGCCTCCCCACACCGCGAAGGAAATGCTGCAACGCCTCCGCGAGGCTGTCGGTCCGGACATCCGCATTGAAACAATCATGTCTGCAGAATCCACTCATCTCGCTCCTGATCCGCTGTATTTGGAAGTCACCGAAACCCTCACCGGCACCCCTCCAAAGCTGGTTCGGGCCTCCGGTGGCAGTGATGCCCGCTACATTGCCCGACATGGCATCCCGGTAATCCTTTCCCGGCCCCAAGTGGGAGCCCTGCACAGTCCCGATGAATGGATCGACATCGAATCCATGGGCCTTTATTTCCAAATCTGTGAGGAATTCATCCTTCGGAAACTGGCAGTACGATGAGCGTCCTCAGGGTGGCCCCTTCCCTGGGCTGACCCCAGGATCCTCACCTCAACGCGCCGGATCACTTTTTTGATATCATCAATCGACGGACCAGCGGAAGGCTGGCAGAATGAAAATGATGAGTTGCTTTGCCATTATGGGAGCGGGAAATGCCGGTTGCGCATTCGCCGCCCACTTGAATCTCCTGGGACACCAAACCCGCCTGTACGACGTCGTTCCGGAACCACTCGCCGCAGTGAGCGAATCCGGAAACAAGCTGATTCTGGAGGGCGAGATTCCAGTCACCGGTGAAGCCAGCGTCGAACTGGTGACCAACGATCTGGGGGAACTGGTGGATGGCGCCGACCTCATCCTCTGCACCTCCCCGGCCCACACCCACAGAGCCGTGGCGTTGGATCTGGCCAAGCACCTGCGGCCGGGCCAGATGGTGATGCTCAATCCCGGACGCACCTGCGGCGCCTTGGAAGTGAAAGAGGTGATCGCCGCCAGCGGAGGCACTCCGGATTCCATCGTGATCGAAGCTCAAACCCTGCTCTATGCCTGCCGGCGCCAAGGCAACCGGGTGCACGTCTTCGGGGTCAAGGAAACGGTCGCCTGCGCCGGATTCCCGGGAAACGGGCTGGATCCTTTTTTCGATCTCCTCCAACCCATACTGCCGCAGTTCGTCAAAGCCGAGCAGGGAATCTGGCAAACCTCGCTCGATAATATCGGGATGCTCTTCCACCCCGCCCCGACCTTGCTGAATCTCGCCCGCATGGAAACCGGCGCCCCCTTTGACTACTACCACGAAGGGATGTCACCGACGGTCGCGTTCCTCGTCGAGCAGCTGGATGCGGAGCGCTGCGCGGTCGCCCGGGCCATGGGGGTGACCATCCCAACCGCTTTGGAATGGCTCAAAGCCAGTTATGGGACCACGGGCAAGAACCTCCACGAGGCCATCCAGAACAACCGGTTTTATGCGGGGATCAAGGCTCCCCAACTCAAGGGAATCGATGCCAAAAGAGGCCTGCGCTACGTGGTCGAGGATGTCCCCTCGGGGCTGGTTCCCGTTTCCCAGCTTGGCAGCGTGTTCGGCGTCCCCACACCAGTCATGGATCTGGTCATCGATCTCGCCGACACCCTCTTTGAAAGGAACTTCCGGGAATCCGGACGGAACCTCGATCGATTGGGCCTTGCGGGAAAGAGCCGGGAAGAAATCCTCCGACTGTAACTCCCGGAAACACCGCCTCCGCTCCCAACAGCAACCGGCGGAGGGGATGCAGACTTACGGAATCGTTTTCACTTCTACTTTGGCATGTGCTCAGACTTTCGCTCGGGAGGGTCTAAAGAGCCAATCACATTGCCGGTCGTGGAAGTGTTGGTGGTTTGCGAGGTGGAACTGGTTTGGGTGGTGGACACCTCTTCCTCCTCGGTTCCATTGGTGGTGATGGCGGAATTCTTCCGGTGCACCGGCTCGAAGAGACGCTCCGCCAAGTGACGGCGTCCCGGTGTGAAGGCCTGCCTCAGGTTGCCATCCAGAGGAACTTCCAGGCGGAACCCCGCCAACCAGTTGTCCTGATACAACCGATCGTTCTCAAACCACGTCGCATGCAGCACCAAAGCTGGCACCGGCCGCGCCTCGATACCGGCTCGCCAGCCATCGATTTCGGTCTGGCTGCGGTCGCCGGAGAAACTGTAATATCCGCCAATCAGCTTCACTTCGCAGAACCGGTCGATGCCTGGAACCAGCAAAGCCGCTTCCAGGTCCCAACCTTCCAGACCTTCCTCAAACAATTCATAATTGGTCCGGGTCGTCGTGGTGGTGGTCCGGGTTGTCGAACTGCGGGTGACGTTCTGCAAAATCTGGCCACCTGACGTATACGGAGTCCCAGTCACGGATTTGTTGTCCGTGCGGGAATGGCGGACAATGTCGGTCTCGGTCCGGCGGCTGATCGTGTGGTCATCGCTGAAGGGAAGGTAATAATTGGCCCGCATTTCGAGATACCGGGTCCCCGCTTCGACGCCGATTCCCCCTTGCCAGAAATCCCCTTCGTAAGCGGTGTTGGCGTAGTCGAGAAACAAATTGCTCCCAAGGAAAAAGCCTTCGGTGAGGAATCCGGCACCGGCCCCACTGCGGGCATCCGAGGTCGATTGTTCGCTGAAGAGGTGGCGCATCCCCACGCCCAGGGAGCCTCCCAGGTCCCCTCCCTCGGCCCATGTCCCGTAAGGTTCGACAAAGAAAACGGTGCCCTCCATTGATCCATTCTTGCCAATGGTGTTCAACAATGGCACCACCGCAAAATAACTGCCTTCGGTGAAGTCACCATTGGACTTGGCCCCTCCGCCCAGAATCGTTCCGCCCCAGGAGGCGTCAGGGACTTCGGCCACCATTTCTTTACCCAGGCCAGTCGGACCGGCTTGAAGCAGGGTGGCACTGAAGGCACCCGCAAGAATCACCACAACGGTCAGTTTCATCGCCATAAATCTTGATAATCAGTAGGCTTCTTTAAGCCCTGAATCCTAATGAATTTGCCCTGCGGAGCAAGCAGATTCTTGATAAATCTAGAATTCCTTACTATCAACAAATCCGAAGGAGTAGGCAACAAGAACATCCCCCGGGCATTCCTGATGCGATCAGGGATCTCCGAAAGTCAGTCTGTGACTTCCCCGACGCTTCCACCGAGGACAAGGCAAGAGACCAGCTCTAAAGCGCTGTCACTCATCGAGCAAACGGGTCAGCCGGGAGACGACCTCGGGATGCTCCGCCGCGACATTTCTCATTTCGGCAAGATCCTCTTCAAGGTGATAAAGTTCCACCGGGCCGTCGGGCTGCTTCTTGGTCTGGAGCCGAACGGCTTTCCACTCCTTGGTCACAACCGCACGTTTGCCCCCCTGTTCTTCGAACTCCCAATACAGGTGGTCGTGAAGTTTCTGGCCATCCTCCCGCAGCAAGGTCGGCAGCAGACTGAGCCCCTGCCCTGCAGGCAGGGTGTTGGGAGGAATGCCGGCCAGTTGGGCGGCGGTAGGCAGGAAATCCTGGAATCCACTGAGAAGATCGCTGACCTGCCCGGGAACAATGTGACCTGGCCAACGAGCGATGAAGGGAACCCGGACCCCGCCATCATACAAGTCACGTTTTTTGCCCCGCAAAGAACCATTGGAGTCGAAAAACTCCTCGCTGTGCCGACCCTCGGCGTGCGGACCGTTGTCACTCGAAAAGAGGACCACCGTCTTTTCATCCAGTCCGAGGCGCCGCAGCGAATCCAGGACCCGGCCGACATCGCGATCGATATTTCGCATCATGGAAGCGAATCCCTTTTCCGGTTCCGGCCAGTTTTCGCTTTTGAATACTCCGTGGTCCGGCACTTCCATGCCGTTTTGTTGTTCGGGATCCGTGCCGCCTTCGTTGTTGGCATGCGGCACATTGAAAGCCAGATAAAGAAAGAACGGGGCATTCCCGGATGCTTTGGTCTCCATGAAGGCAAGCGCCGCATCCACAATGAGATCGGGGGCATAATCGACCTTGATTTCAGAGACGCCGGCGCCCTCCCGAGAGATGCCGACATTGGCTCCGGCTTCCTTCCATCTGGGTTTCAGGACGTTACGGAGGGGAACTTTGGCTCCGTTTTTGATGAGGAACTCCGGATAGAAATTGTGGGCATGGTGCATGTTGTTGTAGCCGAAGAACTCATCAAACCCTTGACGGTTCGCATCATCCCGACGCTCGGGATTTCCCACCCCCCACTTGCCAAAGCAACCAGTGACATAGCCGGCGTCCCGCAAAATCTCGGCAACCGTGACCTCGCTGTCCGGCAGCGGGCCTCCGGCATTGCCTTTGACAGCCCCATGGCGGGTGTCCCGTCCGGTCATGAGGACACAACGGGACGGGGCGCAGACGGTGCATCCGGCATAGTGACGGGTGAAACGGATGCCCTCCGCCGCCATCCGATCAATCAAGGGGGTGGCGAGACGCTTTTGACCGTAACAACCAAGGTCACCATACCCCATGTCATCAGCCAGAATATAGACGATATTGGGCCGGACCAGGTCCGCGGCGTTCGTGGACCCAGAACCCATCGAAACGAAGACTCCCAATGCGGAGATGACCCAAGCGAAAATACGGCTGGCAGCAATCATTGGAGAGGGTAGACGTGCAGGACTGATTACGCAAGATCCCGGGCGGCGGACCAAGAGGGAATAAAATTTCTCGGTTTTGGCTTGTTTTTTTGCCAAAGCAGGGCACTTTTGCGACCCGTCATTTTTCAACGGCGGACGATATTATTTTTTCAACAGGAAGAGACCATGGCACACAAGAAGGGACAAGGAAGCGTCAAGAACGGCCGCGACAGCCAGAGCAAGCGCCTCGGTGTGAAAAAATTCGGTGGTCAGGTCGTCATTCCCGGCAACATCATCATCCGCCAGCGTGGCACGAAATGGCAACCGGGCCGCAATGTCGGACTGGGCAGAGACCACACGATTTTCGCCCTCGTTGAGGGCCGGGTTCTTTTCGACCGCGATGGTCGCCGCGTCAATGTGGCTCCTGCGGAAGTTGCCGCCAACTGAGTCCGGCAACAACGCCCCGGGATTCCGGGACGTCCCCTCTCCCATCCTTTAGGTGGGGTTCGCGCTGTGATCCTGACGGGTCACAGCGTTTTTTTTGACCCAGAGACGATGCGGCACACACTGCCCAATCGGAGCGGACGACAAGAACGCTTTTTTCTGCTACCGTGGCCTGTTCACGCCCGCGCTGTCCTTCATGAATGTCCTCCGTTTCCTGAGTTGGTGTCTCCTGCTTCCTTTGGCAGGGTGCTCTGATCCTGCGGAGTCCGGAGTCTTGGAAGGCTATGTCGAAGGGGAGTTTGTCCACGTGGCTTCCCCTCTGGGAGGACGATTGGAATCCCTCGCGGTCGGCCGGGGAGACCGGATCGAGCCCGGAATGCCACTTTTCCAGCTGGAGTCGACCACCGAGAGCAGCATCCTGAAGGAAGCCACCGCCCGCGCGGCCGCGGCCCGGGCCACACTGGATGATCTGCGCAAAGGCAAGCGTCCGGCGGAGATCACTTCCCTGAAAGCGCAGCTCAAGGAAGCCGAGTCCGCGCTGGCGTTTGCGGACAATGAGTTCGCCCGGCAAATGCAACTCTTCAAACAGGGCGTGGCCACCGGACGGGAGCAGGATGCGGCCTCGACCTCCCAAAGACGGGAGCAACAGCAGGTCGCCAAATTGAAGGCCGATCTCGAAACCGCCGAACTGGGAGCCCGGGACGACCAGATCGCCGCCGCCGGAGCCGAGCTCGCCGCGCGGGAAGCGGCGGTCGAACGGGCCCGCTGGGATCTTGCGCAGAAGTCCCCCGTTGCCACTCAGGCCGCCCCTGTCTTTGACACCCTCTTCGTTCCAGGAGAATGGGTCCCGGCCGGACAACCCGTCGTCGTGCTGCTGCCTCCCGACCGGGTGAAAATCCGTGTCTTTGTCCCGGAACCCTGGCTGGCCAAGCTGCAGGTGGGGGATGCCGCCACCGTGTCGGGCCATGGGATGGCGCCCTTCGCGGCGACCATTTCCTACCTCTCCCCCCAATCGGAATACACCCCGCCCGTGCTCTACAGCCGGGAAAACCGGGTCCGCTTGGTCTATCTGGTCGAACTGAAAGTCGATTCCTCAGTGGCGGGCCGCCTTCATCCCGGGCAACCGGTGGACATCCGCTTTGACCCGCCTTCCCCATGAGCGAACCGTTGGCCATCGATGTCAGCGGCATGACCAAACGGTTCGGAAACCGCACTGTCGTCGATTCCATAGATCTCAAGGTGCGCACAGGGGAGATTTTCGGCTTCCTCGGCCCGAATGGTAGTGGCAAAACCACCTTCATCCGCATGCTCTGCGGCCTGCTCCGTGCCGATGGCGGAAGCGGGACCTGCCTCGGCTTCGACGTCATCGGCGAGTCCGAAAAGATCAAACGGAACGTCGGCTACATGACCCAGCGCTTCAGTTTTTACGAGGATCTCAGCATCCGCGAAAACCTCGACTTCGTGGCCCGGATCTATGGCATCCCTGAACGGAAAGCGGCGGTCGATGCCTCCCTGGAGAAGCTGGGACTGGCCAGTCGGGGACGGCAACTCGCCGGACAATTGTCGGGAGGCTGGAAGCAGCGCCTCGCCCTTGCCGCCTGCCTGATTCATGAACCTCGTCTGCTCCTGCTGGACGAGCCGACCGCCGGAGTGGATCCCAAAGCGCGCCGAGATTTCTGGGAACAGATCCATGAACTGGCCAACGAAGGCTTGACCGTGCTCATCACGACCCATTACATGGATGAAGCGGAACGCTGCCACCGGTTGGGCTATCTGGCCTATGGCCAGCTCCTCGCCTACGGCACGGTCAGCGAGGTCATCCGGACCGTGGGCCTGACCACGTGGATGGTGAAGGGGCCGCGCCTCGCGGAACTGGCGGGACGGTTGCGGAAAGAGCCCGCCGTGGCCCACGTCGCGGCTTTCGGGGAAGCGCTCCATGTCAGTGGGACCGATGCGGCGGCTCTGGAAAAGGCTCTCAAAGCCCATCGGAGTGAGGCTTATGTCTGGAGTCAGGTGGACACCAGTCTGGAAGATGTCTTCATCCACCTCATGGGAGAGGCCCGGGACAATTTCTCCTAACGCCATCATGGGACATCCGACCTCGTTTTCCTGGCAAAGATTTGTCGCCCTGGTGGTGAAGGAGTTCACCCAGATGCAGCGTGACCGGCTTACCTTTGCCATGATGGTCGGCATTCCTCTCATGCAGTTGATGCTGTTCGGGTTTGCCATCAACTCCGATCCCAAGCACCTGCCGACCGCAGTCCTCCTCACCGACCATGGCCCGCAGGCCCGTTCCCTGGTCCAGGCGATCCGGAACAGCGGCTACTATGACATCGTCGGCACGGTGACCTCGCAGTCCGAGGCCGATGCGCTGTTGGACCGTGGGGAGGTCCAGTTTGTCATCCACATTCCCGAAGACTTCTCCCGCCGGCTCTGGCGGGGCGAGAAGGCTTCGGTGCTTGTCGAGGCGGACGCGACCGATCCCGGAGCCACCGGGAGTGCCGTTTCCGCCCTGCGCACACTGGCCACCTCGGCACTTTCCCACGATGCCCGGGGCCCTCTCGGTGGGCTGGTCACTCCGCCACCGCCCCTCGATCTGCTCGTTCACGCCCGATACAATCCAGAAGCCATCACCCAATTCAACATCGTGCCCGGTCTCATGGGGGTGGTCCTCACCATGACCATGGTCATGATCACATCGCTGGCCATCACCCGCGAGCGGGAACGCGGCACCATGGAGAACCTGCTGTCCATGCCCGTCCGTCCGCTGGAGGTCATGACGGGCAAAATAATTCCCTACATTCTGGTCGGATTCATCCAAGTAAGCCTGATACTCATCGCCTCGCATTTCATTTTCCATGTGCCGATGGCCGGCAGCCTGGCTCTACTGTATGTGGTCACGAGCCTGTTCATCGCCACCAACCTGGCGGTGGGCATCACCTTCTCCACCGTGGCGCAGAACCAGTTGCAGGCCGTGCAGATGTCGTTCTTTTTCTTCCTTCCCTCCCTCCTGCTGTCAGGGTTCATGTTTCCCTTCCGGGGAATGCCGGCCTGGGCCCAGGCGATCGGGGAGGTGTTTCCTCTGACCCATTTTCTCCGGGCAGTCAGGGGCATCATGCTCAAAGGCAATGGGATCGGAGTGGTGGCGGACCACCTCTGGCCGGTCGCGGTGTTCATGGTGGTGGTGCTCTTCATCGGGATGAAGCGCTATCGGCAAACCCTGGACTGAATTTAACGACGCTTCAGGATGAAAACAATGTCGGCGTAGCTGTCGTCGAATGGCCGGACCCGGTCGGGATCATGGTGGAAGTCGTGGCAGGCCACGATTTCCCACTCCGGCACCATCCTGAAAAGTTTCCTTGCCTGACGCGCGCTGTAGGTGCGGAAAGTCCAATGGGTCTCCTGCCGGACCGGGGCACGGTCCGTTCCGGGAAAGGTCACGAGGAGCCGCGAACGCATCCGCTCTTCCCGGGTGCGACGGTTCGCCGGCCAGGTGCGGGTGTTGCAGACGACGTGAACCCCGTCCCGCTCCGCCACCCAGCGTTCATGGGTGAGACGCGGATCGCCGTAGTCGGTGAGATGCATGCCGAGGACAGAGATGCCTCCAGGACGCAGGGCCGAAGCCATCAGCCGGAGATGGGCCTCGGCGGCCCGCTCCGAGGAGAGGTATTTGAAGGAACTGACCAGGCAATGCGCCAGATCAAACTGCCGGGGAGGCGTTCCCAGCTCGGGAGGCAACCGGAAACTCTCCATGCGGTCCTCCCAGAGATGGGCGTTCCGGTGGAGCTTCTGCTTTTTCAGACGGTCCCTGGCAAACCGGATGGCATGGGTATTGGCATCGAACCCGGCGGTGATCCAGCCGCGCCGAGCCATTTCAGAAATGAGCCGCCCGCTGCCGCAGGCCGGTTCCAGAACGCTTCCGCATTTCCCGCTGGAGCCCCCGGCATGAAGCCTCCACATCGCCTCGAGAAAATCGGCTTCAAGGCCCGTGTCGACATCGAAAATGATGTCGTAATAAAGAGGCGTGTCGTACCAGTCGCGGACTTCCATGGGAGCAATCGGGGGGACGGAGACATTCAAGCCCCTGATTCTCTCAGTGTCAATGGGATCCCCCGACACGTCCCGAGGAG
>JADZAX010000577.1 GCA_020852405.1 Verrucomicrobiales bacterium | reverse complement strand
GCGAAACTCCGCCGCCGTGGCGAATCTCAGCTCGGGCGTCTTTTCCAGCGCCCGCAGCACGATCTCGTCAATGCGGATGTCCACCTGCACCCGCTTTGAGGGCGGGGTGATGTTTTCCTTGGGACGCTCGCCCGTGAGCATCTCGTAGAGCACCACGCCGAGGCTGTAGATGTCGGCGCGGTGGTCAGTGGTGCCATTGGCTTGCTCGGGCGCGGCGTAGTCGGGCGTGCCTTGGACTTGGGTGGCTTGAACGGTCGGATCAGACTGATCAGTCGGATCGGTCACGATTTTCGCGATCCCAAAGTCCGCGATCTTCACTGTGCCCGCTTTGTCGATGAGCAGGTTCTCCGGCTTGATGTCGCGGTGAACGATGCCGTGATCGTGCGCGCATTGCAGCGCGTCACACACGGGTGGAACGATGCTGAGCGCTTCCCTAGGCGTGAGGCGTTTGGTTTGGAGAAGTTGGCGGAGGTTCACGCCATCCACGAACTCCATGAGCAGGTAGTAGAACCCGCCCGCCTGACCGAAGTCATGGACCGCGACGATATTCCGGTGATTCAGCGCCGCGAGCGCATGCGCTTCTTTTTCAAACCGTGCGGCGAACTGCGGATCGTCTGCACGCTCCGGCGCGAGCAGTTTCAGCGCGACGAGGCGGTTCAGCGACTTTTGCCGCGCCTTATAGACCACGCCCATGCCACCGCGACCGAGGCACTCCATGATTTCGAGCTGAGGAAAGTGCGGGGCGAGTTCTTCGGGAGTGAGGACCGGGAGCGGCGATGCGGCTTCATCAGCCTGGGTGGGTGCCATAACCTCCGCCATGAGGTCTTTCGCAGACAGTCCATCCAGCAGACCGAATGATTTCTCTGAAGAATGCGGCGAGGGCGTGGCAGATCTCATACCAGTATCCTGATGGAACGGAGAAAAACGCTTACACTCTTTTTATCCGCCGAGGGCTTCAAAAAGGATTTTCATCTCATCGCCCACGACAGAGGCATCCTCCAGTGTCCTTGCGATCTCCGCTTTCACGCACTGGCGAAGTCGCTTTTTCATGCGATGCACCGCTACCCGAAAAGCCTCAATATTCATGCCACAAGCAATCGCGACGCTCCCCTGCTCACCATAAGCTGAGTCGCCAGTGAGGATTGGCCTCACCAAATCAAAGAAATGACCGCGCCCTTCGGTCTGGCATTCGGCGCGAAGCGCCTGCAAGCTTCGTTCCAGCATGGTCAGAGCCCATTGCCGGTCAAAGGCAGCATCGGGCGAGATCACGCTGCCATCCCGCACCTCGGCCACGCCATCCTCGTCCATCGAAATCGGATCCACCCCGGCTCCACGCTTCAAGGTGCGCTGCATCTCTCGCTGCCGGGAGACAAAGTGCTTCACCGAACCCAGCAAATAAGAACGGAACCGTCCGCGCTCCGGGTCTGCCGTTTGGATCGTGCCACCTCCGAGCATCCCCGCAAAGAAGGCATGACTCATTTCCCTCGCAGCATCCGCATCCCGCAAGAAGTAACAGAGATAGGCGACCACCGGCTCATAGTAAGCGTCACAAAGGTCCGCCAGTGCCCTGCGGCCATCCTCGGAGTCCGCCTTTGCCAAACACACCCGCGTCCACCTCGTAGTGTGAAACGAAGCTTCGTGAATGCGATGATGAGGCAAAGATGTCATAGTCGCGGGCGAGGTTGTCATCATTCCATGACGTTTTGGAGAAGAAACCATTTCCTCCATTTCTGCAAACGGTTCGAACGCGCTCGGCGTGGTTGTGGGCGTTGTGCGCCGAATCTCTCATTCGGTGAGACAACCCATCTTTGTCAACCATGCCAGGATCGCAGTAGCCAGCCACATGACGACAACCAAGAATGCCGCAGCCGTGAGCGAGCCGCTCCGGCTGCGGAAACGTGCGGAATTGCCGCTGACGCAGGCGGTCAGGACCAGAGCGCAGCCGAGCATCGTCGCTGCTAGCCCGTAGCGAGGGAGGACGAAACATACGGCGACGAAGCAGACGAGTCCGAAGTACGGGTGATCGACGATCTTCTTCAATGGGAGGGTCTTGTTCATGGCTGTGGCGGTGGTTGAGATGAGGCGGGTTGGCGGCCTGCGAAAGAATGTTTAAGGGGCCTTTGGCGAGATGGAATGCATGGCCATCGGTCAAAAGTTGGGCAGTCGGGGTGTTGTGACGCTCATAGGCTCGACTCCTGAACGGGCATGCTCCAATGCCATCGCTGGCAGTGTGGGCAGCGATCATAGCGGCTGCGGCCGAAGTTGAAGGCCATGAGCGGCGGGTCGTATTCACCGTGGCACTCCGGGCAATCTCTACGGCCATAGAAGAAGCGAACGGGGGCAAATCTTCCGAACGTGAAGACGGCCAAGAGACCCGCCGCAACAAAAAAGTAGAGCAACAGGAAGCATTGCAAGAGGATGGTCCAGGCGGTGCTCCCGAAGCCTCCCACATCCCATTTCATGAGAAACACGGGAAAGTTTCCGAGCCAGTGCAGCGCCACCGCTCCGGCGAAGCCAAAGGCAATCCGGCCCCGCAGGCACCAAAGCGAGATCGAGACAAAAGCGCTGTGAAACACACAGGTCATGAGCCGCTCAGTGGCGTATCCTCCGAACTGATAGAATGAGAGGCTGGCAATTTGGGTTAGTCCTGCAATCTGATCCGCGACGAACCACATTTCGCCGACAGCGAAACCCGCGCCAATGGCGAGCGCGTAGCGGACGAAGTTCTCAGAGCGGATGTCACGGAAGATCGCTGGAACCAGCAGCGGCAGGAGCTTCGCGGTCTCCTCAGTCAGCGGTGCAGAGAGCGTCTTCAACGAAGTGTATGTGGCGTTCGAGGAGCCGAGAGACGCCGCGAGCCAACTGTCCAACGGCACGCGCACAAGGTAATAAGCAGCGGTTGGAGAGGCAAAGCAATGAAGGCCGCCAGCCAAACGAGCTGTTCGGTCGCCGGCAGTCGGCTCTTAATAATGACAGTGCCAAAAATGATGGCGGCGACGAGGGTGGTGAGAACCGCAGCGAGATGAATACCGAGCATGGTGTAGTTCGAGTGTCGGGATTTGTGCGATTCTCCACCTGCCAGTTGTGTCGCTTTGCGCCGGCGGCTCATTTGAACTCGACCTCAATGTCGTCCACATCGAACAGGCCTGCCGCGCCGAAGGGGCCGACGGCAATGCGGAGGGTTTTCGCCTCCGGTTCGAGCGGGAAGCGGACGGTGAAGCGCTTCCATCCAGTGTCCTCCTTCACGACCGCCCATCCACCCCCGGCCTCCTCGCCCCGCGCATCGCGCCCGGTGATGTGTGCTCCGGGGTAGGTGTCATAGTCCTTGCCGGGCACGAGGTCCTTCACCCGCAGGCGCACACTGAAGGCCACGGAGCGCGCTTTCGCGGGAATGGTCACCTCTTTCTCCGGAAGGAGGTTAGCGCGGCGCAGGGGTTGGAGGCGGCGGAAACGCAGAAACTTCGTCGCGCCATCGGCGATGACGGTGGCATCCGTCACCGGGACCTCGGCTTCGGCCCGCCACTTGGGCGGCATACTCCCTGGCCCTCCCTCGGAGAAATCGCTGTTGGCCACAACGTTGCGGTGCTTTTGCGCGCCGCCTGCGGCCTCGACGAGAACCAAGACCCGCTGTTTCTCCGTCGCTATCGCGGTGAGGACGGCGGCATCCGTGGGTTTCAACGCACTCGACTCAAGAGCGGCAATGGCTTTCAGATAAGTCGTGGCGATTTCGCGCAACTTGGCCGGGATGGTTTTCTGAACCGTGGAAAAGGCCGTCATGTATTCGCGACGATGAGGGGCGAGGGTGCGCGGTAAATCGGGTGGGAACTCCTCCGCAGGAGTCCCCGCGCCCACAAGGCGCACCTCCGCGGCGATGGCGACCGAGTCCTGTTGTTTCCCCCCCGCCGTCGCCGCTTTCTCCGCCGAGGCGAGCACGGCGAGGTAGCGGTCCCGTGCGGGCTTGAGGTAGTTTTCCGCAGACTTGATGAGGGCGGCGCGGTCGGCTTCAAACTTGGCGGTGTGCGATGTGAGCGCAGGCGGTAGTTCAGCGCGGGCAAGGCTGGCACAGGCGCAGAGGGCAAGCAGGGTGAGAATGGTTTTCATAAGTGGTGGAGGGAGAAAGGGCTATTTCACGGCGGTTCCTGGCTGCGGCATGATCGCTGGTTGGTTTTCCAGCGCCTCGAAGGCCCTCCGCACGTCTGCGGGCACGGCTTTTTGGACATCCCGGTTGGCGGGGGCGTCGTCCGGCTGGTCAAGGCGCACGGGGCGCTCCTCCACATCACCCGGAGCACGAATCGTTAGGACGCGAAGATAGCGGATGGCATTCTTCGCTTCGCCGTCTCCCTCTGTTGTCCCACAACTGATCCAGAGCACGTCGCCGCCGGTCCGCCACGCCACCGCATAGGGCAATCCGTCGGAGAGCTGGATGTCGTAGGTTTCCGATGGCTTTGACTCGCCCTCCGCCTGCCAGACCAACTCGGCGGTCACGCTCGGCTGTGAAGCGGGCTTCTTCTCATCTTGATGCGCGGTGATGACCAACTTGAGGCCAGGCTTGATGTCATAGCTCCCCGGCTTCGTTGCGAGGCTGGCGTCTGGCACCATGTTTTGCACGCTCTGACCCGGTACATCTGGCTCGATGCTGGAAGCTGAAGGGCCTGATGCTGGAAGCTGATGAAAAGTCGGGGTCACAGTGACCTCGATCTCACCTGTGTCCGGCAGTGGTAGATTCTGGAGGTTGAATTTGACCTTCACTTTTCCAAATCCGGTGTCCACATGGCATGCCAGTTCGGCACCTTGCTTGGTGCTGCCGCCGAATTGAACGCTCCAGCCTACCATCTCTACCTGCTCACCAGATTTCAACGTGATGGGGAAGCGGGCATTGGAACCGAGGAGCATCGGCGTGGTCGTGGGAATGGTCGTGCCACTGGTGTTTCGCGCTGACAGCTCAATGGCGTGCTTCGTCAGCGTCAGCTTCAACTCCTTCGTCTCTGGCGAGACATTGCGGAATACCAGCCTCGTTTTGAGCCTGTCACCAAAGGCCACTCGGTCGGAAATGAGCAATCCAGACTGCATTCCGTCTTGCTCTGGCCCCCAGGCCACGAGTCCATCCGGCTTGGCGTCCGCCAGACCGCGAGCCTTTCCGATTTCCGCAGCCAGCGAGCGCATGGCTGTTGTCCAATTCCCGCCCTTGCGCGCGAGAGGATGGTTGTCCTCGCCAGCCTCTCCTATTTGCTCCAGCAGCTTGTAACGAATCTTCACGTTGCGGGTATGCCTCATGGGACTGCCGACTTTCACGGTGCCTTGGATTTGCAGGAGTCCGAAGTTGCCCCCGAGAGTCTCAAAAAGCACGGCATCATCTGGACTGTCTTTGGGGTCGAACAGCATGAAGGTTCCCGTGGCGGCGGGTATCTCCCGCCTCACGGCTTCATCGCCCGCCTTTTTCCAAACTGCATCCGACTCCGCCGTATCGAATGAGAAGGGCTGATTCGACACAAACACGCCATAAAAAATCGCCGCCACTTCGGGAGTGGTCTCGTCAATCGTGAAGTCCGCCTCGCTGGTTGTGGCCCATTTTGCGATGGTCTCATCCGGGACACCGGAAGTCCGCTGCCCGCCGAGCAGAGCCCGCACGTCATCAGGAGCCTGCACGAAGTTGCCGGAATCGAGATCAAGGAAGTAGTTCTTCGTGCCATCGCCCGGATGAGTGATGACCCGTTCGATCACCGGGCCGAACTTTGAAAAGCAGCTCGCCTCACCACCCCCGCCCGCTGTGGGTTCGCTAAGTTTATCGTTGTAAGCCTGTAAGCCCGTAGGCGGCGGCATCTGAAAAGCTGGAACGGGTCCGTCGCCCGGGTGAGCTACGGTGGCGAAGACATCCCACCACGCAGTCAGAGCAGCGCCTGGGGCGGTGGACTCCTCCGCATGCAAAAGGTGGAACGGAATCCATGTGCCCGTTTCAGCCAGTTGCCTGGCCGCGATGACATGGGGAAGTGGAGGCACATCGGGCGAGGCGAGTTTGACCGGCTTGATGAAGCTGTTTTCGATGCGGTGGAAAATCACGCCGGTGTCCGGGTCCGCCAAATCCAGAATCCACCGATTGCCGAACTTCCCCTGCTGTGCAGGGTAGGCGTGCCAGCGCAGGACAAATCCTGTCGCGCGGTCCGGCGCAGTCTTAAAGACAAGCTCCTCTCCCAGTCGCATCTTCGGTCCATCGTTTGCCGATTGGTCGAGCGTCAACCGCACCAGCGAATCTGCCGGCAAGTTAATCCGTTGCTCGGCGGCGAACAAAGTCCCGGCCGGCGCGGGCGGTCGAGGCGAACCCGGCTCGCGCAGCACCTTTGTGACGAGGTGATATTTCCAGCCATCGCGATGAAGCGCGGTGGCAAACTCCGGCACCGCGCCATCCGGCAGCGGATGGGTGCCTTTCCACTTTCGCGCCATCTCCTTCGCCAGCGCCTTCGCTTCGTCCGGGGTGAACTCATTGGGCAATGTCCATCTCAACACGCGCGGGCCGTTGACACCCACCCACTCCTTGTGCCGCCAATCGCGCTGGTCAGGCGCTGGACCGGGTCCGCCCTGTGACCGTGTTATGTCCTGCCACACTTCGATGGCGAGGCCATAGTTCGAGTCACGCTCGAAGTGCAGGAGGATGTTCCGCGTGCCTGGCGGGTTCTCGACGCGGATGACTTTGAAGTCGATGCGCTCCGGCGGCGGAAGCGGCTTAGGCGTCAACGTTTTCGCCAATGCTTCCGGATCACGCGCCACGGGCAGCGCGGGAAATGACTCCACTTGCTCCAAGGTGCCGTCGTCGTGGAGCACGAGCACACGCCCTTTGCGCAAATCATACGCCTTACCGTTCACATTCAGTTCATCCGGATACCGCGCCTCGCGCCGGTAGCCGAAGGTGCGCCCGTTTTTCAGTTTCACGGAGCCCTCGTCCACCCAGGTGTTCATGACGAGGTTCTGCGATCCAGCGGAAGTCGTTCCGCAGTCCCCGGCGTAGTAAAGGACGTAGTGCAGCGCCGTCTCCGCCTGATCGTGTGTCACCATTACTGAATGATGATTGCGGCTGATGTGCGCACCCGTGGGGAAATTGCGATCCTTGCTGGCCGCTGCCGTTGCAGCGTCGGGGTGGATGCTGGCTTCGAGCCGATCCCCTCTCAGCGTGAGTTTCAGCTCATAACACGGTGGCAGGCCAGCGGTCGTTCCCTCCGTGCTCAGAGCGGCTGACAGGGCCACCTGCCTGCCATCGTGCAGCAGCATGACCTGCCAAGGCCGGTCGCCGGGCAGTTCGAAATCACGAAACGCGCCATCCTTGCCAGTAGGGCCATCGGAAATAAATCCAGCCGCGACGTCGCTGAATTCCGGGTGCGTTCCGGCATACACAAATCGCAGCACCCGGCCGGAGATCGGATTGCCGCTCTCATCGAAAAGGTGACCGCTGACAAGAGCGAGAGATTGCGCTTGGTCCTTCTCAATCTTCACCGCGATGGGCAAAGGCGCGCCGGCATCCGGGCGGAACTCGCCGATGACATACGCGCCGTCGGCTTCTGCGGCGGGTGTGCCGGGTTTGAAGACGATCTTTCCCAGCAGCGGTCCCGCCGGTCCGTCCACCCGATAACGCGCAACGGTGCCATGCCGCGTTTTGATGTTCCACCGTGCGCCACGCTCAAAGCCGCCTGAAGCGAGCGACACATCGAACATCGCATCGAGATAGAGCCCGCCCGGCGTCCAGCGATTCTCTGCGGTGCCGAACAGGAAGATCATGCCCGCGCCGTCCGAGCCCCGCGCTTTGACGACGGCTTGTTCGTTGGTGACATCGACTCGTTGGATCTCGGGACCTTGTGGGTCCACATGTGGCACTGGGGTCGTCTCCCTGACAACCAACGCGACCAGCGGCCAGATGACCGCGCCGAGTGCCGCGATGATCAGCGCGGATTTCCCCACACTCGATCGGCTCACCGGCAGTGCCATGAGAATCGCCATTCCGGCGAACAGAAGTGAGAGAGCCATCGCAGGCCACGCGCCACCATGGCGGATCGCGGCCAGCGCACCCAGAGCCGTGGCGATCAATGCGAGAATGATCGCGATCGAGGCAACCTGGACTTCATTGCCCACCGCGCGGCTCGCGGGTGGCGTTGACGAAACATCCTTGCGCACCGCCCGCAGCACGGCGCGGACAATTAGCACGTTCACTACGATGGCTGCGATCACGCCGGTGATCACCGCGAGTTCCTTGTTCAGCGAGAGCCCGTTTGCCATCCGGGTCACGAGCGGGATGTGGGCATGCCCGGCGACCAAA
Source organism: Verrucomicrobiales bacterium (assembly GCA_020852405.1). Taxonomy (GTDB): domain Bacteria; phylum Verrucomicrobiota; class Verrucomicrobiia; order Verrucomicrobiales; family DEV007; genus JACKQE01. The sequence continues at coordinate 974 of JADZAX010000577.1, read as the reverse complement.
GGATTCGCGTAAAAATCCACAAACATCTTCGCCAGTGCTGTGCAAGCCATTGCGATGACGGCGCTCAGGATCATCAGCGGAAAAAGCAAGCCGTCGAACAATGCCAGCGCCAGTCCGTGGACCTTCCCGGCCGATCGCCGGATCTGCGATACGGCCACCCAACCGAGAATCGTCGTGCCGAAGGGGCCGGCTACACCCACGATTAAAGTGGGCATCAGAATGGCCAGTTGCCACCATTCCGGGCCGGTGGAAGGGCCGCCAGGGGGAGCGTTGCTTGTCAGGCCAACCGCGACAAACGAAAAGAACGTGACCGGCACCCAGCACGCCCCCACAATCGCCGCGCGAGAAAAGCGTGGCGGGCCGGAGGCGCGATCGAATTCCGAATCTGGCGAAACACCGGAATTGAGGCTGAGGCGCACCGCCGTGGCCACCGTCAGGAAGGCGGCGATCCCGGCCAAAGCCACGATGATTCGAAAAGGGGCCGCTCCCTTTGCGACCAGAGCTGAAGCCGCTCCCACCATGAGAGCAATAGCTAGGACGGCGAGAACCGCGACGAAGACACCCCGCCAGATGATGCGGCGGCGACCATCGCGCTCTTCGAAAAGCCTAAATCGACTCCCGGATAGGGAGGCTGGACTAGCCGTTTGCGCGACCGTTTTTCCGCCCTGCACATTTTCCACCTGCGAGCGAAACTCCGCCGCCGTGGCGAATCTCAGCTCGGGCGTCTTTTCCAGCGCCCGCAGCACGATCTCGTCAATGCGGATGTCCACCCGCACCCGTCGCGACGGCGGGGTGATGGTTTCCTTGGGCCGCTCGCCCGTGAGCATCTCGTAGAGCACCACGCCGAGGCTGTAGATGTCGGCGCGGTGGTCAGTGGTGCCGTTGGCTTGCTCGGGCGCGGCGTAGTCGGGCGTGCCTTGGACTTGGGTGGCTTGAACGGTCGGATCAGACTGATCAGTCGGATCGGTCACGAT
>JADZAX010000576.1 GCA_020852405.1 Verrucomicrobiales bacterium | reverse complement strand
GTCGATGCGGTGCAGGACATGCCCCTCCCTGCGGGCGTCGGGCATCCGCGCGAAGCGGTCGCGGAGCAGTTCGAGGGGTGAGACGGAGGGAGGATCGGGGAAGTCGGACGGGTTGGGCATGCTCCTCTCTACCAACCGCAGTCAATAGTACAAGTTATAATTACCACCTTTACTCATGCGTAAGCCCTGGAGAAAAGTCAGGATTCGGAGCCGTCTGCACCGTTTGCAATGACTCGCAGTTTGATGGCATTGCGTGTAAGATTTCGGCTCCTTGTGCCATTTCATGGCCTTCCCTGATTCTTCCAACCCTCCCAATCCATGCCCTCGAAGTCATTCTTCAGCTCCCGAGTCTTGTTCCTATTATGCTTGTTTGGTCTCTTTTTGGCGAAGCTACCGGCGGTAGATACGGGAGGGCTTCATTTCCCTCCCAAAGAGGGTTCGGCCAATGGGAAAAAAATCGTCCTGATCTCCGGAGATGAGGAATACCGCACCGAGGAGAGTTTCCCGATGCTGGCGAAAATCCTCAGTCAGAAGCAGGGGTTCAATTGTGTCGTGCTTTTCGCCATCAATCCCGAAGGTGGCTACATTGATCCCAATTTCCAGAAGAACATTCCCGGCACGGACGAGTTGGCAAATGCAGATCTCCTAATCATTGGCACCCGTTTCCGCCAGCTTCCGGATGACCAGTTGGCTCCGATCGCGGCCTTTCTTAATGCGGGAAAACCGGTCATCGGACTGCGCACCGCGACCCATGCCTTCTCCGGTCCGGCAAAGACGGGGGATTTCAAATGGTCGGAGTTCGGCCTGAAAATCCTGGGAGAGAAATGGGTCAGTCATCATGGACGCCACAAGGTCGAGGGGACCCGCGGCATCGTGGAGCCCGGTCAGGCGGGGCACGAGGTGCTCCGCGGGGTGGGGGAGATTTTTGTTCCCACGGACGTCTACGGCATTGCCAATCTGGATCCGAAAGCCGCCACAATCCTGTTGCGCGGAGAGGTCACGGAGAGTCTGGACGCGGGCTCCAAAGCGGTGGCCGGTGCCAAGAACTCGCCCATGATGCCCTTGGCTTGGTTGCGGGAATATGCGACGCCCGATGGCAAAGGCACAGGCCGCGCTTTCTGCACGACCATGGGAGCCTCGGTCGATCTTGTGGATGAGGACCTGCGCCGTCTCGTGGTTAATGTGGCGTTCCATCTGGTGGGACTGCCAGTGCCCGGGAAGGCGGATGTGGCTTTTGTCGATCCTTTCGAGCCCACATTCTATAGTGCCCAGAAAAGCGATTACTACCAGAAGCGGAACCTGAAGCCTGCCGACTACGTGCTGGGCCGCAGTCCCGCCACCGGATTGGCCAACTCCGAGCCGAAAAAGGACGGCCCAAAACCGGGCAACAAGCCAAAGAAGGACGAAAAACAGGAGGCGGCTCCGGTCCAGCCCCCGCACGCTCCCAATGCTGAGCCCCCGGCCGCCACTTCTGCCCGTCCCCAGGCTGTCGCGCCGCCGGCCAAAGGCGAGCGCATCGTTCTCATCGGCAACGGTCTCGCGGAGCGCGATGTCCAATACGGACGGATCGAGACGGAACTGCATCTTCGGTATCCCGACCGGGAACTGTTCTTCCGCAACATGGGGCACGTCGGGGATACTCCGGGGTTCCGGCCGCATCCGGCGCGGGTCAGCCAATGGGCGTTTCCGGGAGCTGAGAAATTCCACCCCGAACTCAGCATTCACAACGGCAAGGGGTTCTTCCCCACGCCGGATCAGTGGCTGACACATCTGAAGGCGGACACCATCGTCGCTTTTTTCGGATACAATGAATCGTTTGACGGACCGGGCAGGGTCGCAAATTTCCAGGCAGAACTGGATGCCTGGGTGCTCCACACGCTGGGCAAGGCCTACAACGGCAAGGCCGCTCCCCGGATCGTGCTCGTGTCCCCCGTGGCCTTTGAGAATCTCTCGGCTGACCGGGATCTGCCTTCGGGCGAGAAGGAAAATGCCAACCTGATTCTTTATGCTTCGGCCATCGAATCCGTCGCCAAGAGCCACGGACTGACTTTCATCGACCTGTTCACTCCGACCAAAGCACTTTACGCCCAATCGCAACAGCCGCTCACGACCGGGGGGTTTGTGCCGAACGACGAGGGCTATCAGCAGATCGCGGGTATTCTGGCCGACGGATTGTTTGGGAAGCAGGCCCGCGTGTCAAAATCCTATCCGGCCATGGTCCACGACGCGGTGCGGCAGAAGGATTGGTTCTGGAACAATGACTACAACACCCTCAACGGGGTCCACACCCATGGTCAACGCTACAATCCCTTTGGTCCCCAGAATTACCCTGATGAATTCCAGAAGACGAGGGAAATGGCCGCGCTGCGCGATGTTTTGATCCATGACGTTGTCTCCGGGAGGAAAAACGATCTCGATATTGATGACAGCAAGACCCACGCCCTTCCTCCGGTTCCGACGAACTACCAGCCGAGTGCGAAGAATGGTAGTGAAACCTACCTGTATGGCGAGGATGCTGTGAAATCGCTCACGGTCCCTGAGGGATACAAGGTGGAACTCTTTGCGAGCGAGAAGGAGTTCCCCAACCTCGCCAACCCCATGCAGCTTTCTTTTGACGACAAAGGACGTCTCTGGGTGGCGGTGATGCCCACCTACCCGCATTACCGTCCCGGTGATGCCATGCCGAATGACAAACTCCTGATTTACGAGGACACCAACGGCGACGGCAAGGCCGACAAGGAAACAGTGTTCGCGGACAATCTGCATCTTCCGATCGGATTTGAGTTCGCCCCGGAAGGTGTCTATGTCTCTCAGGAGCCGAATCTGGTGCTGCTTCGTGACACCAACGGAGACGACAAGGCGGACAGCAAAGAGATCATTCTTGGAGGCTTCGACACCCACGACACCCATCATGCCATCGGGGCCTTCACCGCCGATCCCAGCGGTGCCTTCATGATGTGTGAGGGCGTGTTCCTGCATAGCAACGTGGAAACTCCCTATGGGCCGGTCCGCTGTGTCGACGGAGGATTCTACCGTTACAGCCCGCAGCGGGGACAGTTGGAGCGCACCTCACAACTCAGCATCCCGAATCCCTGGGGCGTCGCCTTCGATGCCTGGGGGCAGGATTTCTTCCTCCACACATCCGGGACCAGCATGAACTGGCTGCTACCCGTTTCTGTCAAGCCTGCCTTTGGGAGCAAAACCCCGTCGACTCCCGACCTGATCCCCTCCGAACACAAAGTGCGCCCCACTTCCGGGCTGGAAATCGTCTCCTCGCGGCACTTCCCCGATGACGTGCAGGGGGACATCATCCTCTGCAACGCGATCGGATTTCTCGGAATCAAAGAGCACCGGATCGAGGACAACGGCACCGGTTGGAAGACCAGTTTCCGCCAGGATCTCCTGCGCAGCAGCGATGGTAATTTCCGGCCCGTCGATCTGGAGTTTGCACCCGATGGATCGCTCTACGTGGTCGATTGGCACAATGTGCTGATCGGACACATGCAGCACAATGCCCGCGATCCCTTGCGCGACCATGTCCATGGACGCATCTATCGCATCACCTATCCCTCCCGGCCTTTGGTGAAGCCCGCCCTGGTGGAAGGCGCCCCGATGGCCACCCTGTTGGACAATTTGAAGGAGCCCGAGCTGCGCACCCGTTACCGCAGCCGGAGGGAACTCCGAGGCCGTCCCGCTGAAGAAGTGCTCCCTGCCCTCCATGCGTGGGTGGCCCGTCTGGACAAGAGTGATGCCCGGTATGAGCACCATATCCTCGAAGCCCTTTGGACCACCTGGGGATTGAACAAGACCGATGAAGGACTGCTGCGGCAACTGCTTTCGGCACAGGATTTCCATGCCCGGGCTGCCGCCGTGCGGGTTCTGCGTTACAACACCCACCGCCTGACCGATCATGTCGCGCTGCTCGAGAAAGCCGCGACGGATGATCAGGGCCGGGTTCGGCTGGAGGCCGTCGTGGCTGCTTCCTGGCTGCCCGATGTGGAGGCCGCCAAAAGAATTGTCGCCCTGGCTGCCGGCCGGCCGCTCGACGAGTGGAGTCAGAATGCGGTCAAAACAGCCTCCGACCGGCTTGCCGGCATTGCCGAGAAACCGCAGGCCGAATACGTCACCGTGCCCCCTCCGTCTTATCTTAGCCCGGAGGCGAAAAAGCAGTTCATTGCGGGACAGGAAGTCTACCACCGCGAAGGGCACTGCATGACCTGCCACCGTGGTGACGGCAATGGACTCCCACCGGCCTTCCCATCCATCGTGGGCAGCCCTTGGGTCACCCAGAACAGCGAGCGCCTCATCAAAATGGTGCTGTATGGCCTGATGGGGCCGCTCGAGGTCAACGGCAAGAAATTTGAAGGCCAGGTCCCGATGACTCCTTTTGGAGGAATGCTCAAGGATGAGGAGATCGCCGCGGTGCTCACCTTTGTGCGGAATCACTTCGACAACAAGGCTGATCCCATCCAAACGGAGCAGGTCAAAGCTGTTCGCAAGGCCACGGCCGGTCGCCTCATTTTTTACACCGTGGAAGAGTTGCTCAAGGAGCACCCCCTGAAGTAACCCTCCTCTGGGTTGTTGCGGATCTTGTGGGAACCCGTTGCACCCGGGTTCCTGTGGGGAAGTTTTCCCTCCAGAATGGTCCTTTGCGATGGAAATCATCCGGAAGGGCCCGTTCAGGAAGCGGCATGTTTCAGTGACGCGGGATGAATTTCTCGCATTCCGGTGCTGTCCAAGCCATATTGGAACCGCACGCAGGCTCCCCACCTATGAAATTCCGATTCGGCATCCGCGAGAAATTTGCCCTCATCGCCATCGTCCTGGTTTTTGCTGCGGCTTGGTTCGCTCCCACGTTTCTGTTCCAACAGACCCGACACATCGTAGAAGAACACGAGTTGGTGGATCTTCAGGATGAGGCGGATCTGCGCTGTTGGCAATTTGTCGATCTGGTCAACCTGTTGCGGGCCCACGTCAATGAGGCGTCCCGGAATCCGGATGCCCTCAAATCGCTGATCAGCTACCTCAAAGAGAAACCCGACAAAACCGCGCCGGAAGCGGGTTCTGACCGGGGGCCCCCTGCCTGGTGGGATCTGATTGTGGCCGTGAAGCAATTGAAGGACGATGGCACGTCCCAGTCACTTTACGAAATCCACATGCCGGATGGCAAGCACCTCCCGGATCCGCCCTCGGATTGGCTGGCGAGGGTGAGGGTTAATCAAGGCATCCCATTTGTCTCCCCCATGCTTGCCGCTGATCTCCCGGTGGACAGGCAGCCGGGAAGCCGGGATGACACCGTGACGGAGAAGGAACCGGACAAAGACTCCGATACCTCCGCAGGCCGGCTTCAGCGCACGCCGGTCATTTGGGGCAGCAAGCGCATTGAAGGCTCCGACGCCCAACTCTGCATTCTGCTTTCGTTGGAGCAGGGCCGCTCCGCCCGGCATCTCTCCATTCTCATGGATGCCCAAGGCGATTACCTCATGCACCCTTCGAACACGGGCCATTACGATCAAACCTTCGGCAAATTCAGCATTCTCAACACCAAGAATGAAATTGAAGAAGGCCGCAAATGGAGGGGGGAGGAATCCAATGCCCAAACCCAACGGGGGCCTCTGTTCCAGAAGGTCCGGCTCGACACGCCGGTGTGGTTTCTCGAAGGCCGTGTCACCGATGAATTCCAGGCAAAAATGGCGGAATTGGAGGACAAGGATCGCTATGCGCTTGATTCTTGGACCACGGATCTGCGCCGACGTTGCGAGGAAAAAGGCTGGCACTTCAGCTCTGCCACGGCCCAGTTCCGGGAGGTCCGTCTCCTGGCCCTAGACCGGACCAAGCTAGAAAACGCCCGCTACACCGTGATGGAGACCTACCGGAAAAAACTCGGTGAGGAGGTGGGATCCGGCGTCGACTGGAGTGTGCCGGTCGCCTGCGAACACGGGGACATTCAAATGATCAAATTCTATCTCAGGCTCTCACCCCTGGAAGCGGGAGCGCCCGATCCGCCCTACTATTTTGTCTATGCGGCTTTCCGCGAGGAATTGGCCTCCGGCATCGAGCATGAGATGGACCACCTTCGCAAGGCGGCCGCCTGGCTGGCCCTCTGCGGTGGGGTGGGGGCCTTTTTCATCGCTCTCTTCTTTGTCCGTCCACTGACCCGTATCACGGGCACGGCCCAACAGGTCTCAGCCGCGGACGACACCCAGCTCCAGCTCCAGCACCAGATTGAAGCGGTGCGCGAATCCTTGCCCACCCGGCGTTCGGATGAGGTGGGAGACATTGCCCGGGCATTGGAGAGCCTGCTCAGGCAGGTCCTCAACGGCCACGAACGTCTCCGCCAGCTCAACGCCGATCTGGAGGACCGAGTGGTCAGCCGAACCAAGGAACTGAGCGAAGCCAATGATGCTCTCAAAGGTCTCGCCTCCGCCAAGGACGCTTTCCTTGCCAGTGTCAGTCACGAACTGCGGCAGCCGCTCAATTCCATTTTCGGCTTTCTCCAGTTCCTTGAATTCTCGAATTTGGACACCGAGCAGCGGCAGGATGTCGGTAAAGTCAGGAATGCCGCGACCTACCTCCGCCGGCTCATTGATGACATTCTCGATTACCAGAAGATCATCATGGGGGGCATGGATCTGGAGCCTGACGAATTTGACTCCGCCGAGTTTTTCTCCAATCTGCAGGACAGCATGCAGCCGCAGGCGGCAGATCGGAACAACAAGCTGGTCTTCGAGGGGGCCGGTGATCTGGGGGTGTTGCGCAATGACCGCCAACGTCTCCAGCAGATCATGGTGAATCTGCTCTCCAATGCCTGCAAGTTCACCGACCAAGGCACCGTGACTTTGCGGGCGAACCGGGAGACCGATACCGTGGGCCGAGACTGGATCTCCATCGCCGTTTCCGACACGGGGCGGGGGATGACTCCGAAGGAGCAGGGTGATCTTTTCGTCCAGTTCAAGAAGCTGTCCGCCAAGGAGGGAAACAAAACCGGCACGGGGCTGGGTCTGGTCATCTGCCGGGGGCTCGCCAAACTCATGAATGGGGACATTTCTGTTCACAGCGAATACGGCAAGGGCACCACCTTCACGGTCCACATTCCGGCACGGGTGGGCGAGGATGGTGACTCACCGGCCCCGGAGGCAGTGGACCTGCCTCTTGTGGTCGTTTCCTCAGGCGAGGGGGTGCCCAGCACGGCCCCTCCGGGCAAGGCTCCCCTCATTCTGGTCATTGATGATGACCCGGCGGTGCGTGAGTTGATGGCCCGCTTTCTGGGCACCAAAGGTTTCCGCACCATCACCGCCGAGGATGGGATCACCGGCATCGAAACGGCGCGGCGGGAGAAGCCCTCAGTGATCACCTTGGACGTCGTCTTGCCGGGCGCCAGTGGCTGGGATGTGCTGACCACGCTGAAACATGATCCGGCCACGGCGGATATTCCGGTGATCATGGTGACCTTTCTTGAGGACACACGGCGGGGCGTCGCTCTGGGCGCGGCGGACTATCTCGTGAAGCCCATCGACTGGTCGGTGCTGCAGCGTTCTTTGCAACGATTGCTGACCCATGGAGAGCCTGTGGGTCCTGTGCTCGTGGTGGATGATGATGAGGGCACGCGTGAACTTTACCGGCGGACTCTGGCCCAGAACGATTGGGAAGTCGCCGAAGCCGAGAATGGCGCGGAAGCCATAGCCTGGCTGGAGAAAAACCGGCCTTCGGCCATGCTTCTGGATCTGATGATGCCGGTGATGGACGGCTTTGAATGTCTCGCCGAGATGGACCGCCATCCCGAATGGTGCGACATTCCCGTCTTCATTGTCACGGCCAAGGATCCCACAGCAGCCGAGCGGCAGTTCCTCGATGGCAAAGCGGAGGTGATCTTGCGTAAGGGCAACTTCCAACAAAGTCAGTTGTTGGAAGAGATCCTGCGTCATGTCGTAAGGCACACCTCAGTGTGAGGTGGCCTGGTGGCCACTCTGGGGAATGAACGGAGATTCAGTCTTCCTCGTCGCCCTTTCGAACAGGGGCGTCGGGATTTTCCTCAGTCTCCGGCAGCCAGACGAATGCCGGCTCCAAAGGGCCATGGTAGCGCTGGTAAAGCCACCATCCCAGACTGCCCAGGCCGGTCCATTCGAATGCCAGGGTGATCCAGGAGACCAGGATCCAAGTTTCGCCCATCGCCAGAGGAGTCAGCGACATTCCTGCAATGAGAGC
>JADZAX010000575.1 GCA_020852405.1 Verrucomicrobiales bacterium | reverse complement strand
TGCCCCGTTTTGGTCGTGACCCGCCTTGAAGCGTTCCCTCACGGCTTGGGCGGTGTCGGCATAAACTTTTTCCGTGTTCTGGGCGAGGAGCAGCTGTCCCCTGGCTTCCCCAAGGGCGAACCACGCGCGGGCCACCTGGGCCGTCAGCGAAACTCTGGCGGCCCTTTCCTCGGTCTCCGCGATCTGGATTTCCGCCAGTGTCGCTTCATGGCCGGCCCGGATGCGGCCCCAGACGTCAAGCTCCCACTGCATGTCCAAGGACAGGCCAAAACTGTTGCTGAGATTCGAAGAAGTGCCGCCCGGAGAGCTTTGATCTCCGCCAAAAGCCGGGAATCCGATGAAATTCCGCTTCGTCCGGGCGGGGGTGAAGTTCAGGTCTACGGTGGGCAGCGCATCAGCGCCTTTGAGACGGGCATTTCCGCGGGCTTTGTCCACGCGGGCGGCCGCAGCTCGAAGATCCGGGTTCGCGGTGAGGGCTTCGTCGACCAGGCGGGACAGCCGGGCATCTTGGAAATTTTCGATCCAAGCGTCATCCACGCCGGACTTGCCGGAGTCGGTGGCCGCCCAGGTTCCGGGAACGGTAAGGTCCAGTTCGGACATCCGCGAGGCTGGATTCACCGCCGCACAGGAGGTCATGGCACCCAACAGACCGCAGAGGGCGAGCAGTTTGACCAGCCCTCCGGAACGTCCCGAGACGGGTGGCGTTTGCGTCGCGCTGGGAGGGGCCGACAACCCTTGAGCGCAGAACGCCACCAGCCGTTGCAGCAGTGTCTCCGTATCCGGAGGGGCTTCGGTTTCGCCGGTGAACTGCACGACCATTTCTCCATGAATCAGCGTGCTGATGAGCGCACCGGCGGTGAAATTGAGGCGCCAGAGGGCTTCCACCATGGACAGACCGGGGTGACTGCGATCGATGGCGGAACCAAACCGTTGGATGACCTCTTGAAAGAGCGGCCGGGCCCTCTCGGGGATTTGGGCGCCACGGTCCATCAGGCAGCGTCCCATCAATTTGCTGAAGAGCAATTCTGTGTGACGGGTGCCCCGGACCTGGGTCAGCACAGGCCTGAGGAAAGCGTCCGTGATGGCGGCAAAGGTGGGGGAATCTGGAAAGGCGGCCGCTTCCGCCTGTGTCAGCAGGTCGATCCGCTCGCGGTTCATCGGATTCAGGGAACGCAGCACCACTTCCTCGATAAGATGGTCTTTGGAGCCGAAGTGGTAGTTCACCGACGCGAGATTCGCCCCGGCGGCATGGGTCAGATCACGGAGGGAGACAGATTCAAATCCCTGCTCGGCAAACAAGGCCTCCGCCGCCTCAAGGAGACGCTCCCGGGTCGTCGCATCCGAATGAGCTTCGCTGGGCGGGGTGGAATGATCGATCGTTGCCATCGTTCAAACGTATGTTTGAAACGAGCGTTTCTGTCAAACGGCAATTTTGCGAAATCCCGGAATTGGGTTTCTTGAATCAAGTCGGCGTGGCAAGATCGGAGAACTTCCCGAACCAACGATTCTGGTTGACGTTGACCCTGGCTCCGGCCTTTCTTGATCCTCTTTTCCAGAAGGTGGAAGCTCCCTAACGTTGCTTCTGGTTTCTCTAAAAGCCTTTCGACCGTCGCAGGTTACTACCTTCTGTGCTGTGAAATCTTTGATGAAAACCATTGTTTACGGGTTGCCCGGTATATTCTCAGCCATTGGGTGGATTTGCTTTGTCTCCCCATCGCTGGCGGAAGATTGGCCGCATTGGCGGGGTCCTGTGAGAACCGGGCGGACCTCGGAGTCTTCTGGCTGGGAGAACGGGAGATGGCCCGTGAAGGCCCCCCTCTGGCAGTCCAATGTGGGAACCGGGGCCGCGGCACCGGTCTTCGCGGAAGGCAGGATTTACACGGTTGGTTGGTCGGAGGGCCGGGACACACTGAGCTGTCTGGAGCCTGCGACCGGCAAGATGCTGTGGAAGCAGTCCTTTCCGGCCCCGGAATACGGACGGCATGCGGTCGGTGACAAAAGCATGTACCGGGGGTCCACGGCCACCCCGGAATATGATCCCACCAGTGGGCTAATCTTCACGCTGGGTTGCGATGGTGACCTCCATGCCTGGGACACCCGGCAGAGTGGGAAAGAGGTTTGGTCCCTCAATCTTTACGACCGCTTCGGGATTCCCCGCCGACCGCAAATTACCCAGCGAAAAAACACGCTGCGGGACTATGGCTTCACGACGGCCCCGTTGGTCACGGGCGACTGGGTCATCGTCGAAGTGGGCGATCCACAACGCGGTTGTCTGATGGCCTTTGACAAGAGGAACGGCGGAGATCCGGTCTGGTGTTCGGAAAACCGGGACCCTGCCGGACACAGCGGGGGAATGGCGAGGATGGAGGTTGAGGGGATTCCCTGTGTGGCCGTGGCGACCTCTTGGAATGCCTTGGTGGTGAGAATTGATGGAGCCAATGCCGGCAAAACCGTGGCGGCATACGAGTGGAAAACGGATTTCTCCAACACCATCGCGGGCATCTCAGCAGAGGGCCAGGATCTGCTGATCGCGTCGCGCTACAACCAGATGGCAATGGCCCGGATCACGGTGACTCTGAAGGATGGGGCGCGGGAACTTTGGCGGAACCGCTATCCCACAGGGGTGTGCACCCCGGTCATTCATGATGGCTTGGTTTACTTCGCCAACCACGGTGTCCATTGTATTGATTTCACCACGGGCAGGCTCGTCTGGGAGGGAGGCAAAGTCGGGGATGCTGGTTCCTGTCTTTTTACCGGAGATGGGCGTTTGGTCGTTTGGGCCAATGACGGTGATCTGAGCTTGATTGAGGGGGGGCGGCGGTCCCCGCAGCGCTGTCTGGTCCTCGCGGAAAGTCCCAAGTTGCTCAACGACATGGCATGGCCTCACGTGGTGCTGGCCAACGGTCGACTTCTTTGCAAGACCCTCAACGGGGATCTGATTTGCTTCGGGATGACGCCCTGAATCGGGCGAATAAGGCATCATTCGGACAAGCCCTGAACCAGAATCTTGCGGGGTTCCTCAGCCAGAACAGGCGCGGTGTGGAGGACGTAGATGTCCAGCACGGCTTTGACCCTGGCAAGGTATTCGCGTCCCCGGGCCCGTTTGCTGTCATGCAGGGCGACGGGCTTCCCGGTGAATGCGAGGGCGTCCAGACCTTCGCTGCGCGCCAGGAAAAGGGCTCTGGCGACATGGAAATCGTCCGAAATGATCGTCAATTGATCCAATCCAAAGATTCGCTTCGCCCGCACCACCGAGTCGAGAGTGCGGGCTCCGGACGCGTCTTCGGTGATGGCATTCGCCGGCACTCCAAGGGAAAGAAGACGTTCTTTCATGTCCCGCGGTTCACTGTAATACTGGGGTTCCTCATGGCCGCTCACGAGGAGGTGGCGCACCTTTCCAGCCTTGAACAAGGCGGCGGCAGCTTCCAGGCGGGTGTCGAAATGCGGATTCGGGACATTGGGGGCCACTTTTTTGGAAGTTCCCAGCACCAAGCCGACGGGACGGAAATCGATGGCATCGGCATCGGAATAGATCCGTGACAAGGTGGAGAGAATGACCCACGCATTGCAGGCCAGGACCGCCAGAGCAACCAGAGCCGCGAAACGAAAGCCAAATCGGAAGACGCGAAAAAAGAATGAGCGCTGGTGGGAATTCCGGGGCATGGTTTCGGCTCCCGCGCAGGGTCCGATCTGGAACAGTCCAACGATTCTGCGCGTGGTGTAACATACCCCGGAAGGTGGATTTTCCATACCAAATCCGCTTCCGTTGTCAGATTCTTCCCCATGTCCACGGTTTTCCGCGTCTTCTCCTACCTTCGTCGTTACCCCTTGCTGGGTTCCCTTCAGATTGCCTGTGCCATTTTCATGACGGTGTTGGGGATCGTGTTCCCCCATGTGATCAAAGTGGTGACCGGTGAGATCATTCCGTTGCGGCAGTTTGACCGTTTGCTGCCCTACACCCTGCTGGCGGCCGGGGCTTTCCTGGCGACGAACCTTTTCAATTCCCTGCGGATCATCCTGAACAACACCTTCGAACAGAAGGTCATTTTCGACATCAGGTCCGATCTCTACTGCAAAATCCAACGACTCCCCATGCGGTGGTTCGATGAAAAAAGGACCGGAGACATCATGACCCGTGTCACGGAGGATGTCACCAGCATGGAACGTGTCCTCATCGATGGCATTGAGCAGGGTCTCATCGCTTCGCTGCAAATTTTGGTCGTGGGAGGATATCTTGTCTGGCTGAATCCGGCCCTGGCGGGAGTGGCCTTCATTCCGGTGCCGCTTCTCGCACTCGGGGCCATGCTTTACACCCGGCATTCCCCCAAGCGCCACCGGGTGGTGCGCCAGGCCACCAGTGAAATGAATGCCCTGTTGCATGACAACATTGACGGGATTGCCCAGGTAAAGGCCTACACTCGGGAATCCGCCGAACATGGTCGTTTCAACTCGGCCAGCGACGCGGTGCGCAGGGCCACGCTCCGCGTCATGCGTTTGTGGGCAGTCTACAACCCCAGCATGGAATTCCTCCGGAATGTCGGTTATGTCCTGATGGTTGGCATTGGTGGATGGTGGCTCATGCAGGGGCGTCTCGACCAGGGAGTGTTCCTGGCTTTTTTGTTTGCCCTGAGCCTCTTCTACGAACCCGTGGGACGGCTGCATCAGCTGAACCAGATCGTCCAGGCAGGGAGGGCGGCTGGCGAACGGGTCTTTGAAATCATCGATGCCGAGGAGGAACCGGATCTTGATGTGGGAGCGCCGCTACCATTGCCGGTCAAAGGCCATGTGGTGTTTGAAAATGTGGGATTTTCCTACACCGGTCGCGCCTCCACGTTGCGGGGAGTCCAGCTCGAGGCGTTGCCCGGTGAAATGGTGGCCTTGGTGGGGCACACCGGCGCGGGCAAGTCGACCATAATCAATTTGCTGGCTAGATTTTATGAGTACGACGAAGGTCGCATCACTCTCGACGGGGTCGAGATCAAAGACCTGCGGAAGTCTGAACTCCGCGACACCATGGGCTATGTGACGCAGGAAAGTTTTCTCTTCAATGGCACGGTGCGGGAGAATCTGCTCATGGCAAAAGAGAAGGCCACCGAGGAGGAGCTTTGGCACGCTCTGGAAGCAGCGAATGCCAGGGATTTTGTCGAACGCCTGCCTGAACAGCTGGACACGAATGTCGGGGAACGGGGCGTCAAACTTTCCGTCGGTGAAAAACAGCGTATCGCGATCGCCCGAGTGGTCTTGAAAAGTCCGCCCATTCTGCTGCTCGATGAGGCCACCGCGAGCGTCGACAACCAGACGGAAAAGCTCATCCAATCCGCTTTGGACCGCATCATGACCCACCGGACCAGCTTTGTCATCGCCCACCGACTGTCCACGGTCAGGAATGCCGACCGGATTTATGTGCTCGGACACGGAAAAGTCCTCGAGCATGGGCACCATGAGGCTCTCCTGGCCCGTGACGGGCACTATGCCAAGCTCTGCCGAACTTCGTTGATCGCGGAGGAAGAAGAGACCGACGACTCGCTTCAGTCCGTGGTCGATGCCTGAGCGACCGTGAGCCGTTCACCGCAACGGAGCACCCGGTGGGGGGTGCCCATTCTGGCACAGGCGTGGATGAATTCATCGGGTTCTTCCGTGTTGAACACGAACTGGTGGTAATGGCACGGCACGGTGAGCCGGGCTCCGATCACCTTTCCGAGGGCTGCGGCTTCGGTGCCGTTTAAATTGCCGGAGACCCGTCGCTCCGGCCGGTTCCCGTTGATGGGAAGGAATGCCAGGTCCACCGCGTGGGGGATCAATGCGGGAGCCAGTCCGGAATGCCAGAGGGTGTCCCCGCTGTGGTAGATGGCGAAAGCGCCAAACCGGATCACATAGCCGAGATATAGACAACGTCCTTCGGCATCTCGCGCCACTTCATTGTGCGCCGCCGCGATGCCATGAAATTCCCAGGGGCCGATAACCAGGGTTGTGCCGTCATCAAGTCCATGGAATGCGGGCATTCTGGTGCCGGCGGCCGACAGGCGCTCTCTGGCGAAACTTTCATTGGCCGAAGGCAGGATCAAAGCCAGTCCGGGGCAGGCAAGCGCCATCGGCACCAGGGTCTCCGCGTCCAAGTGGTCAGTGTGGTTGTGGCTGGAAGTGACCACCCGCACCATGTCCAGCGCTTGCGGCGGGACCACCAGACTGGTCATGCGGGTGTGGGGTTTGTCGGTCGTGGCATACTTCCGGGTCAAGGAGTCGGAAAGATAAGGATCGAGAAGCAGGAAATGCCCGTTCCAATGAATCAGGAAGCCGCTTTGCCCGAGCCACCAGGCATCAAAGCGCTCGGGAGACCCCGGAGTGTCCCGGATCTCCTCCAGTAAGGCTTCGTCAGAAAGGTGGCAGGGAATCATGGGACCTGAACTGTGGGACAATTATCCGCTAAAATGCTCTCCCGGCAAAGACCGGCAACACGTTGCCACAGCCTACGATTTCGGATCGTTTTTCGGTGAGATAAAAAGGGCCGGAACCACGGAACCGGGGCAAAGAAAAAGCGCACTCCGGATTTTCGGAGTGCGCTTTGCGGTCCCGCTCCATGGCGGGGCGGGAATTTTCAGGCCTTCCAGGGAACTTTGGTCTCTCCGGGGATGGGGAGAGCATAGTTGCCGTTGGCGTCTGGTTTGACGGGGGCTTCCGCATCGAAGGCATAATCCTTCGGTCCGATGTTGAAGTCCGACTTCACGGCTTCATCCCAGGAAACCTGCTGCCCGGAGTAAGTGGCGATCCGGCCCAGTGTGGAAGTGAACGAACTGTGGGCACCATAGTAGGCATTGTTGAGCGGCGTCTTGTTCCGGATGGCCGCATGCAGTTCGTCATGCTCCACCTGGTAGGGATTCGGGGCATTGCGCTCGCGGTATTCCCATTTGGTCTCGCCTTTTCGGTCCACAATCTTTCCATTCTGAAGGTAAAGAGTGCCTTCCGTGCCTTGAATTTCTTCGGCCACTTTCGGCATGGCGCCTTTGGCGTGCCGGCACTGGCTGTTGAGAATCACACCATTCTCGTAACGGACCTCCACGAAGTGGTGGTCGAAGATTTCCCCGACGCTCAAGGGCTCCCGGGTGCAACGGCCGCCAAGACCTTGGGCGGAGACGGGATGTCCGCCTTACTCGTTGTTGCCGCTGACGAACCAGTTGATGACGTCAATGTTGTGGACGTGCTGCTCGGAAATGTGGTCTCCCGAAAGCCAGGCGAAATGGTACCAGTTCATGACCTGGTATTCCATTTCGGTCTGCCCGGGCTTGCGCTCGCGGATCCATGGGCGCGAGCCGTTCCACCAAGCCTGGGCCGAGACGATATCGCCGATCATGCCCTCTTCATGCACCTTTTTGAAGGCTTCGCGGTAGACATTCTGGTAATGCCGCTGCAGGCCCACCACGACTTTCAATCCCTTTTCATCCGCGGCCTGGGCCGCCTTGATGATTTTGTTGTAGCCCCAGGCATCTACGCAAACCGGCTTTTCCATGAAGACGTGTTTGCCGGCATTGACCGCGTATTCAAAATGGATCGGACGGAACCCCGGAGGGGTCGCGACGAGCACCAGATCGACGTTGTCGATGAGTTCTTTGTAGGCGTCGAGACCGACATACTTTTTGTCAGTCACCGCGACACGGTCCCCACGGCCGGCTTTTTCCATGCCGCCTTTGATGTTGTTCAGACCGCCGTCAAGACGGTCCTGAAAGGCGTCCGCCACGGCGATGAGCCGACATCCGTCGACGGTCATCGTTTGCGCGGCCGCACCCGAGCCGCGGCCGCCACATCCGATGAGGCCCACTTTGATCTCATCACTGCCCGCCACCTGGGCGCTCAATTCGATGGGGAGAGCGGCGGCCCCGGCGACGGCGGCGGCCCTGGTGATGAATTTGCGACGGTTGGTCAGCGGGTCGCTGCCGACGTTTGATGGGGAAAGGGGGGTGGTTTCGTGGCTCATGACGGGTTGGTTGGTTGGGTTGATTTCGATGAAAATTCAGGGATTGAGTGCTTTGGCGGGGACTTTCGGCTTGGGTGCCGGTTTGGGGTCGAGATTGGCATCCAGGTCAGAATGCGTCAGAGTGGGAGAGTCGATGCCACCGCTTGGAATGTCCACTTTGGCCACCCAACAGATGGCATTCAAAAGGGTTTTGCGGAAAGAATCATTGGCCCAGTTGTCATGGAAGTGGCAGCCCGTGAATCCGAATCCGCGACCTCCGTTGTCCCGTTCCTTGACCCAGCAGAGATGCTGGGGGACCTGGTCGGCCACCATCTTGCGCACGCCCGGATTGCCGGAATGTTCGCCGTCAGGACGGGTCATTGTCTCCGGACCCGGAATGGCGCTCAGGATTGGGGTCACGCCTTTCATTCCCGGTTCAAACCGCATGTTGAAATACCATTCGTCGTTGATTTTGAAAGGCTGGACACCGCGAGTGACCGGGTGGTCCGGGAGGGAGGTGAACGTTGCTTCCCAGTGGGGATTGACCGATTGGTTGATTTCAAAGGCCCCCCCGATCCAGGAGATCAGCGAATCGTTGGATTCTCCAGGCAGCATTTCCACCGCATAGTGGATGCACCCGATCCCCACCCCCCGGTCCGCCAGAGTCTGCACCTGTTGGCGGTGCCAGTAAGCCGGCTGACGGGAGCCCCCGTCGCCATGAATGATCACCGCGTCGGCATTCTGGAATGCGCTCGGGTCACTGGGCCAACGGTTGTGGTAAACCGTGGCGAGGACTTTGTCAGGATGATTTTCATTGAGGAGCCTGGCCGCCAACTCAGTGCCGGCATTGTGTTCGTGTTGCCGCGGCGGATGGCTCGGAGGGCCCGCGATGAAGACGATTTTTTTGACATTCCCTCCGAGCGGGAGGCGTTTGACCACAATGGTGCGAAACTGGACCTTCATCGGAGGCCCTTTGTGGAGCTGCAGGGCGAGCAGGCCCTGACGCCGTCGGCTGTCCGTGTCTTCATCCACGATTTCGGACATGAGGATCCCATTGACCGACAGGGAGAGTTTGGTGCCCCGGGCGGTGATGAGCATCTCGTTCCAGTCTCCAGCTTTGATGTTTTGGGCCAGAGTCTCCGGGGATCCGGTCCCCCCGGTTTCGGTGGGTTTGCCATCCTCACCGATCGTGGTTTTCTGGCCGCGTTTCGCCAAAATGCCACGGTATTGCTCACCGTACCATGATCCGGACCACGCATTCGAAAAATCGATGTCCGCCTGATAGCCGCCGATGGAGTGGGGTTTGCCCAACGCAAAACTGCGAACCTGGACCCCGGAGTTGCCTCCTTGGATACGGAAATCCAGTTTCAACTCAAAATCGTCGAGTTGTCCATCGGCCCACTGAAGGAAGGAATTGTATTCGAGAGGCTTGTCCGCCGTGGTCTCGCCGGTGATGCAGCCTTCTTCGACACGCCACAGCGCCGGATCTCCGTCCCATCCTTCCAAGGTTTTGCCATCAAACAGACTGGCCCAATCCCCTTGGCTGATTTCCGGCTTTTCGGGTGCGGGTTCATTCTCGCCAGGTTTGTTCTGGCCCTGCGCCGAAACAAAGATGAAGAACCCAAGAACGCCGAAAGCGGCCAGAAACTTGGAAAAGTGAGTGAACTTCATGCTGGTTCGCAAATAGGTGGAGCTGTCCTTCGAGGCAAATCCAAAGGATGAGAACAACCACCGTATCAGGACGGTGAGGCCGTTGCAATGGCGAAAATGCGTGGGATCCGGCTGGATTGGGCCGATCGCTGGGTCGGTCAAAATGTCTTGACCCGTACAAATGCAGGCGCAAAATCAGTTCCGGTGAGCCCCGCATTTTCTCCCATTTCCCCAAGATTGCTGGGCAAGAAAATAACGCGCACGCCATCCATGAGGATCGTCGCAAGGCATTCTTCAAAAAGGAACCCCATTCTTCAAGGAACTCCGGAATCAGAGCGCAAGCCCAAGCGAGCGGCAGGGAGTCCTCCGGAATTTCATCGATCAGTTCATCCCACCACCCTCCATGACGTACCTTTCTGACACCGTTTCGATCCATCCTTATTTCCGGGTCCATCCCGGCAAACTGGATGAATTCAAGGCCTTGATGGCAGAATTCATCTCCAAAACAGCAACCGAAGAGGCCTGTCTGTTCTATGAATTCTCGATCGGAGGGGATCTGGTATTTTGTCGTGAGGCCTACCGTGGTGGTGAGGGCGTGCTGGTCCATCTGGAAAATGTGGGAGACATTTTATCCAGAGCTCTGAAAATCAGTGACATCGAGCGGCTTGAATTTCACGGAGCCGCCGCCGAACTCGACAAGCTCCGGGTGCCCCTCTCGGACCTCAATCCCCAGTGGTTTGAGTTGGAGTGTTCTTTGCAGAAATGACCCCGCACCTTCAGCGGGAGATTTTGACCGCCACCGCTTTGTACTGGGGGGTCATGGAATCCGGATCGGGCAGGGCGCTGACCAGCCGGTTGGCAGGTCGGCTGCCATCGTGGATGCTCAAAAATGCGGTGCCCGGCAATTGACGGTTGGAAATTCTGACGCGGACCCTGAGGCTGCCTTGAGCACTTTCAACGGTGGCTTCATCCCCGTCCACCAGAAGCAGACGGGCGGCATCATGCGGATGCAGGGCGAGTCCCTGTGCCGTGGGGAGGTCCTGATTCGGGGTGCGCAGGGTCATTCCTCCGGAGTTGTGATGTTCCAGAACCCGTCCGGTGATGAGCAGGATCGGGTAGTCCTGCTGGTGGTGGGCGGGACTGGGTTCATAGTCGATGGGCACGAACCGTCCTTTGCCAGGAGCAAAGCCCCCGCTGTGAAGCCGTTTGGTGCCGGGATGAGCCGGATCGGGGCACGGCCACTGCAATCCGTCGGGGGATTGTTCGAGACGTTGATAGGAAATGCCGCCGTGTGTTTCCGGAGTGGCCCGGCCGACCTCCCGCATCACGTCTCCCGGGCCGAGGTAATTCCAATGGGCCCCGCAGGCTCGCGCGACCTGTGATATGATGATCCAATCCGGTCGGGCCTCACCAGGGGCTTCAACTGCCGGGCGTACCCGTTGGATCCGCCGTTCAGCATTCGTGAAGGTGCCTTCGATCTCAAAACCGGCTGCGGCGGGGAGGAGGACGTGGGCGAGCTTGCCGGTTTCCGTCAGGATGGTTTCCTGGACGACCAGAAATTCAAGTTTCTCGAAGGCCCTCCGGGTCTTGGCGGTGTCAGGCAGGCTGCGCAGGGGATTTTCTCCCATGACCCAGAGCGCCCTCACGTTTCCTGCAAGGATGGCGTCGGGAAGCTCGGTGACGGTGAGCCCGGCTTTGCCTGGGAGATGGAAGCCGAGGGTTTCCGCCACCCTTGTGCCGGTGCCTGCGGAGCGGATCGGTTGGTATCCGGTGAAATGATCCGGCATGGCTCCCATGTCACTCACTCCCTGCACATTGTTCTGGCCGCGGAGAGGGAGCAAACCGCCACCGGGCTGTCCCAGTCCCCCGGTCAGAAGAGCGAGATTGGCCAGGGCAATGACGCCCGCCGTCCCCCGGACGTGCTGGGTCACACCCGCACCATAGAGCGTCAGCAACGGAGCGGAATCGGCTATGATTCGGGCCGCCAGTCGCAGGTCCCTCTCCTGAACGCCGGTGATGGCACTCGCTTCCGGGACGGGGAGGGAGAGCACAAAGTCGCGCCAGGCTTCGAACTCCAGACCATGGGCTCCAGCCTGGGCGGCCGTCGTCTCCCCGTAAGCCTCCAGGACGAGACGGCACAGAATGTTGATGAGCGAGACATTGGTCCCCGGTTTGACCGGCAAATGGAGCGTCGCAAAATCCGAGAGATCCGTGCGGCGTGGATCGACCACGATCAGTGGCACGCCGTGCAGCGCGGCCTGCTTGAGTCTGGCGCCCAATATGGGGTGCGACTCGGTGGGGTTGGTGCCAAAGACGAGGAGACATCCGGCCAATTCAATATCGTCAAAACAGGCTGAAGCGGAACCGCTGCCCAGCATCCAGGAAAGAGCCAGCTCGGAGGCCGAATGGCAGAGTCGGGAGCAGGAATCGATGTTGTTGGTGCCAATGACTCCCCGCATGAATTTCTGCATCAGGTAAGCGGCTTCATTGCTCGTTCTGCCGGATGCCAGAGCGGCGATGGAGTCGGGGCCCGAGGAGGCGGCAATTTCTTGGAACCGCGCGGCAACCAGCGCGGTCGCCTGATCCCAGGAAACAGCGCTGAATGCCGCGCCGGAACGTTTCATGGGGCGGCGCAGCCGGTCGAAGGCATGATGCCAGCCATGGGCAAAGCGTCCTTTCACGCACAGGTCACCATGGTTGACCGCGGCATTGGGGACTCCGTTAATGTGGCCGACGTCGCCCCTTTTGTCGGTATGAACGATCATCCGGCAGCCGGTGCCACAATAGCCGCAGACCGTTTCCACGGGAGGGGCGGGATTCGTCTCTCGGCGGTTTTTGAGTTTTTCGCGGTCACGGTCGGTGATGGCGCCGGTCGGACAAACATCGACGCAGGCGCCGCAACTGGAGCAGGCATCCCCGTTGAATCCCGCCTTGCCATCGATGGTGAGCCTGGAGGCCGCTCCGAGCTTTTCCATGCCGAAGACGAAATGCCCCGCGATCTGTTCGCAGGTGTTGAGGCACAGCCGGCAGGAGACGCAGGCCGATGGCTGCCAGCGCAGATAGGGATGGGAGGTATCCGTCTTGACCGGAGGGGCCGTGCGCCGTGGCAAAGAAAACCCATGAGAAACCAGCAGTTCGGTGAATCTGCCTTCCCGGATCACTCCCGGCTCCAGCCCAGACTCTCCAGCAGTCGTCAATTGGAGAGTGAGCAGTGTTTTCCGGATCCGTTCCACCTCGCGGTGGTGGGTCAGGATTTCCATGCCCGGTTCCAAAGGGGTGTGGCAGGCGGCGAGGGGTCTCGGGTGACCGGCACATTTCACCACGCACATGCGGCAACCACCCTCGGGAGAGAGGCGGTCGTGGTGACAGAGTGTCGGGATGTCAATCCCAAGGCGGCGGGCTGCCTGCAAAATGGTTTCGCCCGGGCTGACCGTCAGCTCGCGTCCATTGATCAAAGCCAAGGAAGGGGGCGGTGTATCGTCGACGGCGGGCATGAGGAAAGAGATCAGGACGTCTTGGTGAAAATACGGTCCCAGAACAGGTCGATGAACCGGCGCATGGGGCCCGGCAGATCTTGACCAAAAGAACAGAGACTTCCCAGTTCCATGGTATGGAACAGCGTTTCGAGGTCGCGCCTGGCCCGAGTGGCGTCCCTGGGTTTGCGATCCACCCTCGCGAGTCGTTCATAGCGCGCCGCAAGGGTGACGACTCCGGCCGGACCAAGCCGGCAGGGCGTGCACTTTCCGCAGGATTCCCCATCCATGTATTCGAGAAAATGGCTTAGCACGTCACGATGGTCGGCCGTCTGGGCGATCGCTACGAGGGAACCATTGCCAAGGCGTAAACCGCTTGCAGTCATCCGGGAGGGACAAAGCGTCAGGTCCCACTCTCCCGGGCCGAGGAGGCTGCCGCCGAGCCCCCCCAGTATCAGGGCCTCGAGGGGGCTTCCCATAGCTCCGCCTCCGGCCCAGTTCTCAATGAGGTCGCGGAGGTTGTGTCCATGGGGCACTTCCACCAAGCCGGGGTGGGCGAATCCCTGGTTCAAGCAAAAGACACGGGTTCCAGGGCATTCCGCTGTTCCCTGCGCTGTCCAGGCAGCACTGCCATCTTTGGCAAGGGTGCCCAGCTGGACCAACGTTTCCAGGGGCTCGACCAGGGTTGGCAGGCGGTGGAGACCGGCCACTTCCGGAGCCGGAGGCTGGGGGCGGGCTTGTCCCCGTAAGGTTTCAATGGCGTCGATCAAGGCGGTCGCTTCTCCTCCCGCGCATCGCGCGGCCCCGGGGAATAGGGAAACTTGGAAGGACCAATGGCTCTTTAGAATTTTCCGACCGAGTAAATTGGCCGCCGTCGCCTCCCGGATGGCGGCCTCTGTTTGCTGCAACGCCTGCGGATAGTCGGCCGGGATGAAAAGGATGCCATGGCTCGCACCCACCGCCCGCGCCGCCAGGGCGAGACCCTCCAAAACTGAGTGGGGATCACGCTCAAGGAGGAGCCGGTCCACCACGGCCCCCGAGGTGCCTGCATGAGCATGGCCGATCACGTAGCGGTCTACGGCATCGGTGGCCGCGCAGGTCTGCCATCGCGGGGCGACCCGGCCTTGGCTTCCTGACAAGCCGGACGCGGCCACCAGATCCAGCATGACCTGCCCCGGTTGTTGCAACGCCGAACGGAGCCCCTCATAGACACCCATCGACAGGGCTTCTTTTAGCGTGGCGGCGCCTCCTTGAAGCAGTCGGGGTAGGATCAGAGGGGTGGCGGAGAGTGACTCCATCCGGGGCAGGGGATGACCCAGGATCGATTGGGAAAACCCGCGGTGCTCATGAAATTCGGACGCTGCTTCACCCGTGTAGGCGGCGTCCCGCTCGTCGAGCAGTGCCGGCGCAGCGTCACAGTAGCCGAGACAAGCCACCCCATGGCAGGTCAGCTTGCGTTTTTCCAAGGCGTCCCGCAGTTTGCCTGAGCCCGCCAATCTGCAGGCGGTGCCCTGACAAACCATGAGGGGAGGGTGGTCCTCGCGCGCTGCCATGGATCGGTAATAGTCAGCGGCCCGCCGGATGGTCGAGTCGAGGAGTCCGGTGCGGGCCGCGAGTTCCGCCACTGCTCTGTCAGGCAGCGGCAGGGAATGTTTTCGAACATGGCGGCTGATGACCGCCAGTGGGGAACCCAAGCCACGGTGATCCTGCCAGTAATGCACCGGTGGAGGAAGATGGCTGCCTTCTGAAAACATGTCAGTCTTGGGGAGGGGAAAAAGCAGCCATCATAGCGAACTTCCTACCGCTTGCCAAGCTCACAGAGGATTCTCATGGAATCTTCATTCCCCGGATCAGGGAGTTTCCAAGGGGAACGGAGGCCGGGCTCATTCCTTGGAACTGACAGCCTCGACGGCGGGCAGGGTCCCGGCCATGACGGGTGGCAAAAAATAGAGCCGCAGCCTGCGGAGGGTACGCCGGCTGCGGCTCCTGCCGGATACCCAGGGGTCGGGCATCCGGGCTTCTTTCTGGGGGGAAGTTAAAAAAGCTCGGTGGAGCGCTTTGGGTTGGAAGGGCGGGGACTGGAAATGCCCTCTCCTTTGGCGGCCGGAGGTCCGTCCGGAGTGGGGGGCACGATGACTTTGAGATCGTCCAGTTTCATTTCTTTCAAGGTTTCCTGTGCCTTCTCGGGCAGGCCTTGCGAACCTTTGGTGGGATCATAGTCCCCGTCATAGATGGTTTCGTTCGTCTTGTTTTTGATCGTGATGCTGTGCTTGCCATCCTTGGCGGATATGGAAACCGATCCTTCGGGATTGTTGATCTGCACCATGGAGGCCGCGGCGAAAACAGACACCGGGAAGCCGGGACGCACCGATACTTGGGGTGGTTTGTCAGCGGACGCCGGTTTGTCGGGAGACTGGGGAGGTTTGGGGCCCTCTGATGGTTTGCCGGGTTGTTCCGGAGAATGGGGGGGCTCCGGTTTTTTGGGTTGCTTGGCCTCCGGCTCATTGGGCCGGGGACGGTTCATGGGAGGGATGCCACGACCGGGGGGATTGAATCCGGGCGGCATTTCTCCTCCGGGGAAACCCTGCCAAGGCATGTGGCGCACTGCTTCATCAAGGCGCTTGCGGATTTCTTCGGGCATTCGCTCGAATCCATAGGCTTTGCCCCAACCGGGGCCTCCGTGGCCGGGGGGCTCCTCGACCGGGAAGGACTTTTCCTGGAGGACCGTGGCGACGGTCTGTTCCTTGCCCCGTCGAATCAGAGTCAGCTGAACATTGGTGCCGGCTTTTTTGGACCTCACCAGCAGCGCGAGATGCTCGGGTGTGGTCAGGAGTTGGTCATCGAATTTGGTCAGGATGTCATGTTCTTGAATGTCCGCGAGTGCTCCCGGACTGTCCTTCATGACATGGTCGACCTGGAGACCGAATCCCTCGGGCAATCCCAAGTGATCCGCAAGAGGCTCCGAGACCGGGGAGATGACGACTCCGAGGAAGGTCCGTTTTTCTTCAGGGCGCTCAACCTTGGGCTTGCCGTGCCCTTCTCCAGGATCTTTGGGGTGTGGTTTGTCGGGTTGGGCGTCTTGCTCTGCCGGTGGCCTTTTGGCGGATGGAGGCTCCGGTGGTGCGGCTTGCGCGGGAAGGGCCAATGGGGCTCCGATCCAGGCGATACAGGCAATGACTGATAATAGGCGGGTTTTCATGGCGGTCGGTGGGCGGGGTTTCAGCGGGGAGTGACGGGGACGTAAAGAATTTCCTGCCGGGGCTGGATAATCCGGATCTGGGTGCTGGTTTCCGGGTCGGCCCATTGCTGGGTCTCTTCAATTTGGAGGTGGATCTCGCGAACCGGGCCTTTGTCCCGCAGTTCCAAAATTCCATGGTCATTGGCGGATTGGACATGTTGCTGCATCGAGACCGGCTGGAAACCGCTTCCGTTCCAAGAAGCGGTGGCGGGGGGAGCGGGCGATGGTGTTGCCGCGGGGGATTCCGCGGAAATAGGGGCATTCTGCACGACGCGGGCAGGGTCTTCGGGAGTGGCGCGGGAAACCAGGAGCACCGCGATGGCGGCACAGGCGGCAGCGGCCACGGGAAGAAAGCGGAGCCAGATGATCCGATCGGTATCTCCGGCGGCATCGGACTCAGGGGCAACGAGGTGCAATATCGGTGATTCCACCGTGGAATGGCTTTCTGATAATGATTCCGAGAGGTGACGCAGCAGGGGACCCGACAGCGGCGCAGGACGCAGGTGCGACAGTTTGCTCTCGAGGTCTCTGAGATCAGCAGGTGTTTCTGGCGGATTCATGGCTGTGTCATCTTCATAGTGGAAGCGGCACCGCTCGGAGGGTTTGTGCAAAAATTAATTATTTTTTTGAATTTCTTCCGCGGGAACACCGTCTCGCGGAGCCGTGAATTTCTGGGGAGCATCCAATTGAGGCGTTTTGACAGGCTGATTGTAAGGATTCATCCAGGCGGTCGTCACAAAGGGGGTGAGTGAACCAGATTCAAGCAACCGAGTGGAGAGTTTCCTTGGTCCCGAGTGCCTGTGGAACGAAAGAACCTGCGATGGACGGACATGGGAAGACATGCCCGGAAGTGGTGAAGAGGTCAAAAAGATGAACTTTGCCCTCTATCGCCGTATGGCCGCCCGTCAGCGGAACGCATGGATGATGCAATCGGGTCGGGAAGACCGCGATCCGGTCCGCGAGGACAGCAAAGAGGCGGCCTGACAGGTGATCCCCTCCTGATTCAGATCGGGACGATATCCTTGGCCAGTCCTCCGGGGCGTTCCCTCGCGTGAAGATGGGCCAGACCAATCGCGAGTGCGTCTGCGGCATCGGGCGGCGGCGTTTCCGTCATAGAAAGCAGGGCCCGGATCATGAATGCCACCTGCTGCTTGTCAGCGGATCCCTTGCCCACAATGGCTTGTTTGACGCGGCGGGGCGCGTATTCAAAGATTGACAACCCGTTTCGGGCGGCGGCCAGGATCGCCGCTCCGCGGGCCGCGCCAAGCGTGATGGCAGTGCGGTAGCTTTGCACAAAAATGACTCCCTCGACGGCGCATTCCTCCGGTTTGTATTCCGTAATGATGTCGTCCAGAGCCGCATGGATGGCGACGAGGCAGCCGGACGGGCGCACGGAGGGCTTGTTACTGATGACCCCATAGGCTAGGGCGCGGAAGACCGGCCTTCGAACCCCGGGATCCACTGTCAGCACCGCATATCCGGTGTTCCGCAATGCCGGGTCGATGGCGAGAATACGAAGAGGTTGCGGGGGGGATTGGGCGGAGCCAGCCATGGGGTTCAAAGCGGACGCCGGTAGGTGTCGCAACGGTTGTGCCAGCCGGGGAGCCAGCGTTGCTCGCCCCGTTCGGGAGGGGAATTGGCCACCCGGCGGCTCAGAACTCGTTTTGCGGCTTCACCGAACTCATTGGCAGCGGCGGCTCCGCGGGGTTGGCCCCGCATCTCCAAGAGAACGTCCCGCAGCCCCCAGCCCTGGCCCCGGTAGCGTTCTTCCTTTTTGGTTCCCTCTCCTTTAAAATTCACGTAGTCGATCAGCGCGTAAACGCCTTGGGGGCTTTCGCCGACGGCCCGGAAGCAGCCCTGAAGCCGACTCTGGGAAGCTGCCTCCGGTGTCACTCGAATCATGGCGGGCAGGCTGGCTTCAAGGCGGCGCACAATGAAAGCGGTTTGCTGGGACACCGTATTGGCGAGGAATTTCCTCAGTTCGATCATGCGGGCGCTTTTCTGTTCCGCCAAGAACCCCTGGCGGGATGTCCAAGGGCAGGAGGTCTGGTTGGCGAGCCATTGTGGCATGGCCACACGCTGATCCTTCAGGTAGGCGATGAGTTGGGGGAAACTTTCCTCAAACGGCCCCCGGCGCCCCTTCACAGACCAGATGAAATGTCCGATCCCGAGCGATGCGAAATCCTCGCCACTGTTCCAACTCGTCAATCCCTCATTGGTGCCCGCGCATTCGTTCTGCCAAATTTTTTGGCCGATCCGACTGGCGGAGGCTTCACTGAGAGGAGGCAGAACTCCGTCACTTTTGTTTTCTTTGCCGGAAAGGTCCGGCGCACGGCCTGACAGGGCGAGTAACAAAAGGGGGAGGAGTCGCAAAGGAAATGATGCCATGGCTGCAATCAAGGTTCTTGAAATATACCGTCCTGTTATCAAAAACAATTTGAATAATGCCAAAATTCGCTATAATAATGATAAATTATTGACCTATTCATACGCAGACGATTTTTTCATGGAACCTCCAACGCCCAATGCCGGATCTGCCAAGCCTGAGCCGTTTGGCAAAGTGTTGGAATCCTTTGGGTTCCGGCATTCGGCGGCACTCCGCAAATCTCTCGTTGGAGGAAAGTGGGAGGAGCCCTTGGTAGAGAGTTCAGGGGGTTCTCGCCAGCCCAGGCCACTCGCGGTGGAGGAAGCGCTAGCCCTTTCAGCAACGGTCAGTCCGATCACACTCCCCGGATCGCCTTTTGAAAGCAAAGAGATCGAGCGGGGGCTGACTCCCGCACTGGATGGGCAGATTGCCACCCCGAAAAATTCTTCGATTGAAGAAGAGGAGCTTGCTGCTGATGTCGTCGAAAACGAAGATGAAGGAGTAGTGCTGACCCCTCCGGGTTTTGAAGATTTTGGCTTTGAGCCACTCAAGGAACCTATCCGCTCGGGAATGGCGGCTATTCTGGAGACCGCGCCTACGGCGGTGGCTTCCTCCCCCCGTGATGAGCCCGAAAGTCTGACCAAGGGCCAGGTTGTTCCTCCTTTGGTTCCTCCTCCTTTGGTCGAGCGGATTGCTGGTGCCCATGTTGAGTCTGTTTCGATGAGGACTCCTTCCGGTCCTCCTCCTCTTCCTGAACCCCTTGCTGAGAGTTTGGATGATTTTCAGGCAGCTCGCGGTACAGTGAATGGAGAGGCGACGGTTTCCGGACTAGGCGAGGCTGATGAAGAAGCCCTTCTCTCACCACCGGTGACGCAGGTGCCCCCACTGCTGCTGCCAGCCGTAGGAAACTTTACCCCCGCTCCCCAGCCAGCCATCATGCAGGAATCGCCCCGGCTTGTCACTGTGGGACCCGAAGTCCGATTCGACATCGCCAATGTCGATGATCTGTCATGGGGGATGGTCGCCCAGCGCCTTTCGCCCGAGGCGAATTCAGGCGATTTTTCTTCCCCCACCAACTCCGATGCCTCAAGCAAGGAAGATCCACATCCCATTCCGGTGCCGACGGGGACAGCGTTTTCGACGCCTTCTCCGGAACTCACCAACGTAATGGCAGATATCCCTGTTCCGGCCACATCTGAAGGATCGACAGAAGTCCCCATTCCGGCAGAACCGGGGCCTCCTCCTCTTCCTGCTGACTTTCCGATGGCGCCATCCGTCACTTCAGGTGGTCCAATTCAGCTTGGTGTTCCTTTGCCATTGGCTGTGAATTTGTTGGGTTCCAAGGAGCCGGTGATCAGCGCCAGAGCGCGGCCTGCCTCTGCCCAGATCGCTTCTCCACCGGTGCCCGCCTTCCCTTCTTTGCCGGTGACGGTCCAAGCGCCAACCCCGGTATTGCTAACGCCAGAAGCGCCTTCACCAGAAGCGCCTTCACCGGAAGCGCCAACCGGGATCCTTCCAACCTCTCCGCCTCCCATGGTTCCTTCAGAACCGACCGTGGCTGCGCCTGCGTTGAAGTTTTCTCCGACTGAGCCGGCAGACGGGACGGTGATTCCGAAGAAACTCAGCCCTCTTGAGGCCTTGCTGGCGATGCCCAAGCTTTCAGGATCGGGGTCTTCCCAACCTTCCGGGCTGAAAATGGAAGCGCCCACTGCTCTTTTCTCCGGGAAGCGTCCGGCTCTCGCGGCCCTTCCTCTCCTCAATCCGGGAATTGCCGCGCCCATCGTCACAGCGGCTCCCTTGCCTCCTGATGCTGAATCGCAGGACCAAACCATAGTGCCATCGTCCGGCACTTGGGAGTCCTTTACGACCCCTCCTCCTCCGGCAAAGGAATCTGCGAAGGCCACATCCATAGATCAAGCTGAGACAGTTCCGGTGCCGCTGGAACCTCTGGCCGCGGAAGTGCCGACCCTTCCTCATGGCGATGATTTGCTGGCTCGCAGCCAGTGGCTCGCTTCCTTGGCTCGCCATCGTCGTCCTCCTCTGACCGAATCCCCTCAGGGCGAATCTGCAATGGAGGACGCTGATTCCGCTTCGCCAACGGAGGAATCGCCCTTTTCTGAATTTCCAAAGGCCTCCTCTTCCCCGGCAGGCGCGGCTCTCCGTGGTTTTGGGGAGACCTTGCTCACTCCTCCCGCCGCGCCAGGTCCATTTTTGGTGGATGAAATCCCAGCCCCGCCAGCCCCCGCGGAAACACCTTCGGCGGCGGATGTTCCCGATCCTCAAGTGCTGGACTTGATGTGTCCGGAGTGCCAACAGCCTTTGAACCTGCGTCGGGACAATCTCGGAGTGAAGGGCAGTTGCGTGTGGTGCGAGACTCCCATCGTCGCCATTGAGGACGATGGCGAGGTCATCCTGCAGCGATTTTTCCGCGGAGGGACCAGCCTCGCGGTTCCCGCCCAGCCGTCTGTTCCCTTGGTGGTTCCGGCTCCTTTGTCCCTGACCGGACAGGTTTCCCAACCTGCACTTTCCCTTCCGATCGCGGGGATGGATTCGTCCAAAACCGAGGAAATCCAGGAAGACTTCATCAACCCCTGGCGGGTGAAGTTGCCAAACATTGACGGTCTGGATGATGAGGGCAATGACACTCATCCAAAGGTGGGCTTCTTGGACCTCGTGCCAGAAGGAGTCCCGCAGCTTCCTGACGCTGTGGCGGAGGAAGCCGTGTCCGGTCCGGAACCGGCTTCTCCCGTTGGGCCGATCTCATTGGATGCCATTTCCGTTTCTGACACTCAGGGTGCGCCGGAAGTCACTTCAAAATGGGCCGCCCGTTTTGGGTCAGTGCCCGCAGCTTCTGTGGCGACCCCTCCGATGGGTCATTCGGGTCTTCCCAAATTGGGTATGTCTGGCGAGGAGATTGCGAGGCCTCTTCCGTTTGATTTGAAACAAATGTTGGGTGCCTCTGCGATTTCCCCGCCCCCGGCGCCTATTGCTCCTCCCGTCGAAGATCCGGCGCCAGCCCCGCAAACGGAGTCTCTCCCTCTTGCTGGAAGTATCCCATTACTGAAAGGTCTGCCCTCCTTCGGTCCCCAGTCCGGCTGGGGCCGCGGATTCGGCGGCAACGTGGCTGCTTCTCCCACGCCACCAAGCAAAGCGGGCTCCCTTGATGATTCCTCCCAAGAGGCGTCGTCAGCAGTTCCTTCCGGTGGGGATCATCAGGCAGCTTCCGTTGAAATCCCCGTCCAAAAGGATCCCTGGGAAAAGGCGCTTTCCGATTGGGCGGCCAATGTCACCAAAATCAGCCAACCCGCCGAGAGTCCTGATGACGTTGAGGAAGCCTTGGAACCGCCTCAGGACTTTCCACTTCCCGGAGGGGGATTGGCGTCATTCAAACCCATCCCTCTCCCGGCTGCGGAGACCTCACCCACCATCAAGGATGAGGACCCGGGCTTGGAACCCTTGCCCATACTTCCCCCCGTGGCTCCCCCGGTGGAAGAAGCCGCACCCCAGAAAACTTCGGGGGCCGGGGAGGATGAGCTTTTTGCCTTCCGTCCGGCAACGCAGGAGAAGGCACCTTCCAAGCGCGGGGGCGTCGTCTTTCTGGTGCTCTTCGTGCTGCTCTTCGGTGGTGCCAGCACGGCGGGGTTTTATACAAAGGACCTCTGGATGCCCTGGGTGACCCAACAAAGCTGGTGGCCTTGGAAATCCGTTGCCCCTGTGGAGCATGTGGAACCTTCTGCGGGGCCACCAAGTGTCCCCACTTCTGCCGCACAACCTTCTGATCTGCCACCGGTGCCTTAGGCCCTGCCCTTTTCCTTACCGGAGCCTCGCACGACCATGCGACCCCAAGAACCCAATGCTTCCCCTGCCGCCAGTCCTTGGACTGCGGCGGCGGCCCCCCAGCCCATGCTGGATTCCGCGGGATTGGGCGATGCCGAAACGCAGCTTTTTGTGGGTTGTTATGCCTGTGGAGGCACGTTGCGGTTGAAACGGAAACACCTCGGAATCTCCGGATCTTGTGTTTATTGCAGGGTTCCCGTGATTGCTTGGGAGCGTTTTGACATGTCGGGAACCCCGCAGTTTTACACTGTGGCCCCGCAAATGGAGCCGGTTCCACCCAATCCTGCTCCTTCCCTCCATCAGGCTCCCCCGATGATGGCTTCATCACAACCGGATGCCTTTCCTGTCCTGCCGCCTCCGGCGATGGTGCCCTCCCCGGTGCCTCCCCTGCAAGCAGGTTATGCTTCCATTTCGGGAGCGGCCCCCTCCCAATTCGACAACCACCTGCCGCTTCCTCCCCACAATCCGCCACCTTCCTTCAAGGTTCCAGGGCCCTTGGATCCGGAAACCCGGGCTCCCGGTTGGGAACCCCAATTTCCGGTGCATGCGGTGGTTCAACCGCTTCCCCACGTGACGTTGCCTTTGGCTCCGGCCCAGGAAGCCGTGGCACCGCCGGTGGTCAAGTCCGGTCCGGAATACCTGCCGGCCTCAGACTTTCCATCCGGGAGGGCGCAGCCAACCGGCAGGGGAGTCACCAAAGCAGTCTTCACCATTCTGATACTGGGTGCGTTGGGATGCCTGGGATGGTTGAAACGGGATGTCATTTATCCGGCCGTGAAAGAGTGGCTCATGCCCAATAAAATAAGCCGACCCGCGGCTTCGTTGCCGACTTCGGGACAAGCCGCCGAGGGCATGGTGGTCACCAAGCCCTGTGTTCTCCCGCTGAGCCCGGGCATGTCTCCCGAGCAGGTTTTGGAGGCAGCCGGCCGAAAATTGCTCGAGCAGTTCTATGTCGCCGGGACCATCCTGGATCGCATGTCCTCGGTGATTCCATCCCCCGGTGTGGAAACGGCCATGAAATCCTACTACGCGCGATTTGCAGAGCTGCCTGTGCTCGCTCATGCCGATTGGGTCGGCCGCATGCGTGACCCGGGATCGGGCCTGTGGTTTGGTGTGTTTGATGTGAGAGAGTCCACTAGCGACAAAGATTTCCGGTGGTGTGTGGTGGAGGTCATTCCGGGGACATTTCTGCTCGACTGGCATCTCCATCATCAGCTTGCGGACGATTCCTTGGAGCAGTTCATGGCTGACAATGCCGGGGCTCCGAAAGATTTAACATTGATCCTGCGCCGTGGGGCGGAGCTCGAGGATGTCGACAATCCTTGGAAGCCGGACTCCGCTGTCGAAGTCTACCTGTCCCTGCCTCTCTCCCGCGATCGGGGCCTCCCGCAAAGAGTGGTCCTCAGAGCTTCCGAATTCGACCGTCTGGGATTTGGAGGCAAACTGACCGGCAGTACCACCCGGATCGCCCGGGTCCGTCTGGCGTGGATCGCGTCCGAGGCGGATCCTCTGATCCGTCTGCCCACCATTGAAGAGTGTTATTCCTGGGGAGCCTGGGATGCCAAGGTGGGGGACCAGATCATGATTCAGGCCAATGCCTGATTCGAAGTTTCGGGCTGACACTTTCGCCGGAGTCCGATCGGATGTAGGGTGGTCCTTCAGACATGACATCCCGTTCCGACATCCTCCAGGCTGTGCGGTCTGCGCAGCCCGAGGCGCTCCCGCTGCCGGATCTTGCTCCTCTCCATGCGGTTCCCGGAGCCGTCACGGTGGGGACATTTACCGATTTGCTGGAAATGGTGGGAGCCTCCTGGTTTGCTGGGACAAGCCTGAAGGATGCCTCAAGTTGGTTGGACCGCACCGTTCCCAGCGGTGGCCAGATCGCCTCCACCGTGGAGGAGCTGAAGGGGACCTTTGATCTCGCCGCGAGGAGCGATCCCCATGAGCTGGAAGGGATTCACACCGCAGTGCTCCCCGGCCGTTTTGGAGTGTGCGAAAACGGCGCGATCTGGCTGGATGAGTCCGCTTTGGGTCCTCACCGGGTGTTGCCATTTGTCGCCGAGCATTTGCTGATCGTGCTGGAAGCCAAAAACCTCGTGGGCACCATGCATGCCGCATACGAGCGCATCGGCGCCCTCACCGGGGGCTTCGGCCTGTTTCTTTGCGGTCCCTCTAAGACCGCCGACATCGAGCAATGCCTTGTCATTGGCGCCCATGGCGCCCGCA
This sequence comes from Verrucomicrobiales bacterium, assembly GCA_020852405.1. Classification (GTDB taxonomy): domain Bacteria; phylum Verrucomicrobiota; class Verrucomicrobiia; order Verrucomicrobiales; family DEV007; genus JACKQE01. Next base: position 24,433 of record JADZAX010000575.1, on the reverse strand, counting down.
GTTGCACGGTCTGTTTGCTTGGATCAGGGCCTGCTCAGTAGGGCTTCTGACCCAGCATGTTCCCCGGAGGGTTGTAGTTGCAGACCACGATCGTCCATCCCTTGAGTTGGCCGCGTTTTCCCACCGCCACTCCCGCCCCGATCTCGCTGGTCTGGCTCCAGACCATCTGGGTATAGTGACCTGTCTTGAGGTAGGAGGTCTGCGTCACCGCCGAGCCATCCCCATAAAGCCGTTTTTCGCCATACCAATCGCGGGCTCCACTCAGGACATCGTAGCCGCCCCCGAACCCCGCCGCGAGATTTTCTCCGTGCTGCGTGGCGTTGGCTCCCTGGCGGGGACGGTGCTCGAACTCTCCCGTCTCCGCCATGTGGTCGGCCCATTCCTGCGCCTCGCGGGCGAGTTCTGTGGACCAAGTGACCTTGTCGACCCCGACCTCGGCACGCTTCTCATTGTGGTAGGCGACAAAAGCGTTCGCCTGCTGCTTGGTGAAATGCGAGCCTGTTTCTGCACCGGCAAAGGGAACCGCTGCTTTCAGGTCTGGCGCGGGAGCCGAAGGCTCTTGGGGGCCCCCTTTCGGCGCGGTCGCTTCCCTCCCGATCGTCCACGCTTGCTGGACCGCGGCAGTGGCCCGGTAACGGGACACCTGTTTGCCATTCTGTTTGAAATGCCAGAGATGCCCCTGGTAGGTCTGTAACGTTGCTGTTCCCTGTGGCGGCACCGTTCCAAAATCCTGCTCCTGCCCTTCAAAATTCACCCATAGGATGGCCACTCCCATGCCGCCGGGGTTGGTGATTTCAAGTGAAACCAATTGATTGGAAGTGCCGAGAGATTTTTCGGGCTCCTGCTGGGACGGCAGCAAAGGCGCCGCGAAAAAAAGAAGCAGCAACAAGGGGGGGATGGTGAGCAAGGGGCTGGTTTTCATGTCAGTTTCTCCATCTGGCATGCCAGCATGATCCGGGATGTTTGTCGGGGCAAGGATTTTCGACCCAAAGTCGGCAGGGTCCATTCCAGTCGATACTTTTTGAACGCCTATTTTTTTGTCACAGGCGGAAATTCCACGGCAAACCCTTGTAACCAGAGTGCTCCTGCTTCCGCCGTGAAGGGGCGCCTCAGGAGACTGAACTTTCCCCATTTGAAAGCCAGTCGGCATGTTTGAGGACTCTCCCCTCCCCTCTTGAGGGTTCCCAACGCTGCCGGCTGGCTTTTGCTTTTGCTCTGATGAGGTCGGCCAACCTCAGACCTCATCGAGACAGATGTCCATCAGGGCGGGGAACTCCCGGCGCCAGTCCTCCACGACATCATGTCGCACCGGAGCTGTCAGGGTAATTTCTTCCGCCCCTGCATCGGCAATGACCGTCCCGTGAGGATCGATCAGGATGGTCCGTCCAGGGTAGTCGAGGTAAGGATCGCTCCCGGCGCGGTTCACGCCGAGGACATAGGCAAGATTCTCAATCGCCCGGGCGCGGAGCAGGGTCACCCAATGGTCCTCCCGCACCGCCGGCCAACTGGCGATGACGATGAACATCTGCGCGCCCAGGGAAACGCCGCGGCGGAACAATTCTGGAAACCGCAGGTCATAGCAGATGAGAGGGCAGATCCGAAATCCCCCCCACTCGAAGAGGGAAATCTGTCTTCCCCGCTCGTAGTGCTGAAACTCCCGGGTGTAACGGAAGGTTCGGATCTTTTGGTAGCGGGCGAGCTCGGCGCCATCCGGTGCGTAAACAACCAGCTCGTTCCGCCCCATCGCGCCGTCTTCCAGACCGGGACGGACCAGTCCGCCGAGCACCGCGCAACCGCTTCGCAGGGCGAGATCCCTCAGCCAGGTCGCCGTCGGACCGTGCTCGGGCTCGACGGTTGCCGTCACATTCTGGCTGAATCCGGTGGCGAACATCTCGGGTAGGACGATCAGGGAGCCCGGCGGAGGCATCACCGGAGCGAGCAGGGCCTCGGCCCGGGCATAGTTCGCGGGAGGATCCTCCCAGACGATGTCGAGTTGGACGGCGCAAAGGACAAGCTCGGCGGGAAGGGGGCCGCTCATGGGGCGTCAGGATTTGGCGGGGGCTTTCTCAGTCGCGGTGGCCGGCGCGGGTGTGGCCGGGGACTTCGGCAGGGACTGCACGAAACTGTAAACACCGACCATGAGAATGGAGACGATGCTGACCCAGAAGACCACATCATACAATCGGGTCGGTTTCAGGGAGTGGGGGAGGAGCCGGTAGCGGAAGTGGATCGCGGCGTAAACCACAATCAGGAGAATGGCGGAGGTGGCGATCCCTCCCAGACTGACCATGTAAGCCGGATTTTCAAACTTCAAATAAAGCAAACCCCAGAGCACCGGAACCACCCAGGCGATCCAGGCGACGATGCGGCGGCGCTGGGGGCCATTTTTAAAATCAAGCAGCCCGATCTGGGCGAAAACATCGGTGAAAAGCCTGGACCATCCCGCAAGGGCGGAAAGCAGTGTCGAGTAGAGCACCACAAAGGCGCCGCCGAGGAAGAGACCGCTCGCCCAAGGACCCAGGGTCTCGGTATACATGGAACTCAGGGTTTTGATAAGATCGGTCCCTCCGGGATCGGCGCCTTGCCGGTGCAGCACCGCCGCCCCGAGGATGAAGAAGGCCGCCGTCACCACGGTGTAGCCGACCATCGCCAGAAGGGCGTCCAGATACATGATGCGGATCCAACCTTTGGCGCGGTGAACCCACTCATCCGTGTCCCGACGGGGGCCGGTCTTGGCGGCATAGCCTTTTTCGAGGAGCCAGTAATTGTACATGATGATCTCATCGCCGCCGACTCCGGTGATCCCAAAGGCTGCGATGGCCACGGCGACGGCGGCGGCCGGGAGATGAAAGGTCAGCCCTCCGCCGATGTCCGCCCATGACACCGCGTATGGTGTTCTGCTCAGAAGAAAGACCGCCGCCAGTGTCGTCAGGGTGAACAGGCCGATGAGCACGATCGAGGCTTTTTCAATCGGGGCATAGTAACCCCGGTAGACCAGGAGAGAGACCGACAGTCCGATCACGCCGCACCAGAGCCAGGAATCCAGCGATCCTCCGACCCCCGGCAGCGCCAGTTTCATCACCAGAACGATGCCTCCCATCACGCCCCCCACTTGGAAAAATTTCAGGATCATGAGCAGCAGGAAGGTCCAGATGGACCAGTTCGCTTTGCCTAATCGTGGTCCGGGTAGCTTGTTGAAAGCAGAGAACGCGGTGTCGCCCGAGTAGATGGCGTGTTTGCCGAATTCCAACTGCACCGCCACTTTCACCAAGCAGCTGAGCAGCACGACCCAAAGGGTGACGAAGCCGGCTTTGGCTCCGAGTGAAGTGGTCATGATGAGTTCTCCCGAGCCCACGATGCTGGCGGAAAGGATGAACCCGGGGCCCACATAACCAAGACGTTTCAGCCAATGGGTGGGAGGCTCCGTGATATCCGCCTCATTCAAGACGTAAGGATTGTCGGGGATCGGGTCGCTCATGGGTGGGAGTGAAACAAAACAGTGCGCCACCTTGGAGGGGATTTGACCGCTTTGGCAAGCCATAAAACGGGTGATGACTTCCCTCGGGGCAGCTATCCGCGTTTGCGGGATCGGTTTCGGGTTGCCTCTTGGGGCTGCATGCTTATTGTTTTTCTGGTTTCTTCATACATCCTGAATACCCGCCTGCCATGACGACCTCTCTTCGAACCCTACTCTTTACCAGTGTTTCCATGGCTGGAGCACTTTCCTTTTCTTCCGCTTCCGCCGTGGAACTGAAAGATGCCCAGCTTTACAAAGATGTCGTCGCTCCGGTGATCGCATCCAAATGCGTTAGTTGCCATGGCGCGGACAAGCAGAAAGGCAAACTCCGCATGGATTCCCTCGAGGCCATTCTGAAAGGAGGAGGAGACGGCGCCGCCATCAAAGCCGGGGATGCCAAAGGTTCCCTCGCCATGGAACGTGTCCACCTGCCCGGGGACGATGACGAGCACATGCCTCCGAGTGATGAGGCCCAACTGACGAAAGAAGAAATCGCGCTTTTGGAACTCTGGATCCAGACCGGTGCCAAAGCGGATCTCAAAGTGGTCGATGCCAAGCCTGCGGAGGGGCTCATCAAGACCATTGAAGAACTCCTGAAAAATCCACCCAAAGCCGCTCTGGCCTCCGCCGCTGCTCCTAAGGAGGACCCCAAACAAATCGAAGCCAAAATCAAGGCCGCCGCCCCTGTCATTGCCGCTGTCGAAAAGGCGGGAGCCTCGCTCATGCAGATTGCCCAGGACACCAGTGATCTTCGTTTCAGCGCACTCAATGTGGCGGCCGACTTCAAAGATGACGGTCTGGTGGCTCTCAAACCTCTGGCCGACCAAATCAAATGGGTGGATCTCGCCCGGACCAAAATCACCGATGCCGGCCTTGCCAACGTGGGTGGTCTCAAAAGTGTGACCCGACTGCATTTGGAAAACACCGCCATCACAGACGCTGGCTTGGATCAGGTGAAGAACCTGGCCCAATTGGAGTATCTCAATCTTTATGGCACCAAAGTAACCGATGCCGGTGTCATGAAGCTGGCAGGCCTGAAGAATTTGAAAAAAATCTTCCTCTGGCAAACCCAGGTCACGGAAGCCGGTGCCAAAAAGCTCGAAGCCGCCCTGCCCGGTCTCGCCGTCAATATCGGCTGGAAAGAAGCGCCAGTGGTTGCGGTCGCGCCTGCCCCGGCGCCCGCGAAACCAGCGCCCCCGACCCCGCCGGCCAAACCCGTGCCAGCACCGGTACCACCCGCCAAGCCTGCGGCGCCGGTTGCCGCCAAGCTGGATCCAGCCAAAGTTCTTGTCGATGCGCAGAAAGCCGCAAATGATGCCAAGGCCGCTGCCGATGTTGCACAGAAGGCTGCGACCAATGCCGCCAACGCCGCCAAGCAGGCCCAGTCGTTGGTTGATGAGTTGAAGAAAGCCTCCACGCCACCGGAACCTAAAAAGTAAGGGCTGTTTTTAAGCCGATCCATTGGATTCGGTCCATTAGGGGCGTGCACCGTAAAAAGGTGCCGCCCCTTTTTCGTTCCCTCTTTGTGGGGAAGGGAAGGGGACGGGGGATGAACACCTGTCTTTGTTCAAGGATTCTCCCGCTTCCTTTTCTTGCGGAATTCCCTAGGTCGCAGGTCCCGGGGGCTTGGTTGTTCTTGCGGGGATGGCCGTGGGCGCACTCTTGGCTGCCTCTGCGAACCCGGCTGGATCTTCGGCGAACCCCATCGGGCTTACTCTTCCTTGCTGGGGCTGAAATTGGCCGGCAGGATCAGGCCGGCCACAATCATCACGCTGAGAAGTCCCATGAAAACAAAGGGAGGGGTCCAGAGGAGGGTGCTTTTGAAGATCAGCATGACGATCCCGAAGAAAAGAAAGGTCCCAAGGAGCCCCCAACCCAGCACGGCACCACGATTTTTCCGAAATAGAATGACGGCCAGCCCCAGGATCACGAGAATGCCCAGAATACGTCCCAGAGAGGACCATTGGCTGATGAACCGGCCGCTTTGGATCGTGGCCAGGGCTCTCGTCAGCAAGCCGACCTGCGAGAGTTTGGTCTCGCCGTTCACGGAGACATGGCGGTCCGCCGAATGGTCATTGCCGATCACCACCAGGTTTTCCTTGAGAGAAGCAACTTCGTCTTGAAGGTCCAATTGTTGAGCTTTCACCGCCGGGTCGGTCGAATCGGCGAGAAACATTTCGGAAGCGGAGATCTGTTTGATCTGGGACTCCGCCAGTCCATTGTGGCGGAAGGTTTTCATGTGCCCCCGGGAATCGATGGGAATGCGGAGGTGTTCCCCGATCTGAATGGTGCCTTTGGTTTGGCCAGCCGCCGGGAGTTTGACTTCGACATTGTCCAGTCCCCCCGGCAGGGTGGCGGCCAACGCTGCCACGACAAAAGAGGGCACGATCTGGTCTCCCTGCCGTGCCAGGAGGGGGATGCTGTCCACCAGACCGGAGATCGCGTCATCCTGCAACTCGATCCGGGTGAACGCGGGATCTCCATTGGCAAGCAGTTCCTCGTCAGGACCGCTCGCAGTGTGGGTGAAAAGCGGCACTTTGGCGGTGTCTCCCGACACTTTGGTCAGGGGATGAAAGGTCAGTTTCGGGGCCTTGGCCGGAGCGGGACCATCCTCCACGGTGGCTCCGAGAACGATCCTTGGCAGTTTCAAAGCAGCCTCCTTGAGAGGCATGATGGCCCGGCTCTCATCGAAACTCACCGCCGGTTCAAAGGCCACTGCCGGAGGCTCGAAATCATCCAGCGCGTCTAGGATGGCGGCGCAATCGAGGCGCGAAAATTTGTCCTCAATGAGGGGCAGATACTCATCGTCGATCGCGATCAGGGTGACGGCGGGTTTGGTGATCCGGTCGGGGACGTTGCCCGCGCAGAATTCCAACCAACGGCTGTCCAGTCGGCGGGTGAAGTCAAAGCGGTTGTTGCGCAGATCCCACTCACCAACGGCGGTGAGGATGGCTCCGAAAACGAGAAAGGTGATGAGTCGGTAACGCATGGGAGAGGATGCCAATCCGGTGGCCCGGATTCGCCAAAGTTGGTGACGGGAAAAATGCCGTGCCAGACCGGGATTGCAACCGGCATGAATCCGTCCCTTCAGAAGGGGCATCCCGGACGGTTTCCGGTTCGTTGGGAAGGCCGCCCAGGAGGCTTCGTCACTGGCTGCCGGTGACGTTCTTCAATGCGTCCAATCCACGAAGCAGCTTCAGTTTGCCGTGGTTCTGCCGGGTCAAACGTTTGAAATGTTCCTCTTGGACTCCAATGTCTTCGCCTTTGCCAAGGAAGAGCACCAAGTGCACCGAGGGTTCACTGCTGCCGGGGGAACGCCTGACGACGGCCTTCGAAATGTCGCGGAGATGCTGCTCGATTTCCTCGGGGGTGTAGGGGGGAAGGTTGGGCGGCTTGACCGGAGAAGGCGTTCCCCCAACGGCCCGGGGAGGGGTGGCTCCGGTGACGTCGCTGACGAGTTGGGAGAAATTAAGGACCACTTTCGGTGGGAGCCCTTTCTCCGAGCGGGCGGCGTTCTCTTTGGCCAGCCATGCCTGGGTCTTTTCGACCGCCTTTTGCCAAGCCTCGCGGTCCTTGGGATCGACCTTTCCCGGTGTGGCCGGATTTTCCCGCATTTTCTTGCGCGTTTCTTCATCTGCCTGGCGGCGGATCGTTTCGTAACCGCCGGCAATGCAGAAAATGGCGTTGGCATCCATCTCCATGGCCGCTTGGATGGCTTTGGTATAACCCACACATTCTGCGGCTTTGATCGGGCCCACCCCGTCGGTAAGAACCACCGGATTGGCCATGTAATCCCCCGACAGTCCGAGGTCTTCGTAGGTTCGGTTCACCGGATCCATCCAATCGAGCGCTTGCCGGATGTTGGAAGGCAGTCCCGGGATCGGTTTTTCACGGAAGGAAGCGGCCCGCGCTCCCTGATAGAGGATGATGTTGAAACTGGTGCCACGGTTCAAGGCGGTGAGCATGATCCCGATTTCGTTTTTCACCTTGTCATAGGCATACATTCCGCCCTTTTCATCGACCAGCATGCCGGGTGCTGTGTCGATGATGAAGACGATACGGTTGCCTCCCGACTTGATGCCAAAGAAATTGACATCGGAGGTGTCGCCTGACTTTCCATTGAAACTGAATCCCATGCCATCAATCTGGAGACCAGCGATGGGGGAGACGAGGTCGACGGTCCGTTTGTTTTCGAAGTCCGGCACCGTCATGTTCGACGGCGCCGTGGAACTGATGATGAAGGCCTCGTGCGGGGCCGCCGCGCTCGGCATGGGCTTGTCCGTCGGTTTGACGAGCTTTTTCTGGTCAATGATCAACTGGTCACGGTCGGACTGGGTGTTTACCACCAACTGCGGGGGCTGAATGATGGGCAACGCGATGACGACAAACGACAAGGCGACCACGATGGCGGCATGCACAATCATGGCGAGAGTGAATGCCCCAATCTTTTCCGCCGTTCCCGCAGGCCGGTCAATGGGTGGCATTTCACTGAGCAGGAGGTCATCCTCGCTCGGTTCGGGAATTTCGAGGGGACCACTGCGGGCCCGGATCACGGCGTGGTCGGTTTTTTTGGGGCGAACCAAGGGGGCCGGTGCCAGATGCGCCGGGGTGTCGGGGGCTGCCGCCCGGAACGCTTTGATGGGCGCCCGGGCATCGGTGTGATCCAGGTCTTCGGGGAGGTCGAATACCTTCTCGCCGCGCAGTCGGCGCTTTTTCTGGCGACTGCGTGCCCATTCCAGAGATTCTTTGTTTTCCAGAGAGAGGGGGGAGTTTTCCTTTGCCGTCTCGTCCTTCGGGGATTGGGCCACCGTGGGCGGGGTTTCCGGCGCTTCGGTTTTTGGGGCGGGCGGCCGGCTTATGGCGGACTCGGCGTGAGGTTCGACTTTGTCCTGCGTCACCGGTCGATCTGAAGGAGAAGCGGTGCCGTTCTCTGGCAGTTTCCCCTCCTCGCTGGGTTTTTCGGCCTCCTTGACGGGGCGGGTCAGCAACGTATGAAGATGGAACTGAACGTCGGAGGGGAGGGGGCCCTCATCGGGGGATTCCCTGACCACCTTGCGGGCGGATGCCTTGTCGCCCTGCAGGACATGCCACTCCACCAAGGCGAGCCGTGCCTCCCAATCAGCAGGGGCAGCCCGGAGCCGGTTTTCGAGATCTTCTTGATCCAGAGTCATGTGGAGAGCCGCGTGCGGTGGGAAAATGGCGGGAGACGGAATAAAACCTGCCACCAATTGGTGCGCCCCGCCACCGATTTTCCCGGATCAGGAGCCGCCGCAAATGCGTCGCTTTGGGGTGGGAATGTGGGGCTTATTTCACCTTGGTGACATCCTCGATGCCTTCGAGCCCTTTGAGGACTTTGAGTTTTCCCCGGTTGCCCCGGGTCAGGTTTTTGAAATGCTCCTCGATCACCGGGGCCACTATTTCATCCTCACCGATGAAAAGCACCACATTGACCTCCGGGCGCGGCTTGTTGGCGTCCCGGTAGAGATCGGAAACCGAGTGCTTGATGGTGTCCTCAACTTCCTCAGGTGTGTAGCCCCGGTAGGAGGGAGGGTAGGCTGTTTTCGGAGAGCGCTGGCGGACCAATGGCCACCAGTCGGCGATCACTTTGGGAGGAATGCCCTTGGCCTTGCGGGCGGCGTTTTCCTTGTCCACGAAATCATGCGCCTCCTTCACCGCCAAAGCCCATTCGGCCTGCTTTTTCTCGTCCCATTCTTGTTCCCGGCGTTTATCGAGCTCTTTCTTTTCTTTCTCCGTGGGCGTGCGGTGCATGTGGCGCCAGCCACTGTTGATGATGAACAAGGTGTGCACATCCATCTCCAGAGCGGCCTGGATGGCCTTGGGATATCCCGAGATGTCCTTTGATTGCACCGGATCGAGGTTCGTGGCCTTCACCTGCATGGAATTGTACTCCGCCGAAGCCGCGATGCCGAGCCGGTCGAAATCTTTGTTCAGCGGCGAGAGCCAGGCCAGGGCTTCCCGGATCGCCGAGGGCTGCGCCGGGATCAGCTTGTCACGGAACGTGGCGAGCCGACCACCTTCGTAGACGAGGAGATTGAAAGCCGTGGCTCGGTTCAGACCGGCAAGCATGCGGCCGATTTCCTCCTTCACCTTTTCGTAGGCGGGCATGCCGCCTTTCTTGTCCTCAAGCATGAACTTCTCCGCATCGATGACGAAGGCGATGCGTTTGCCGCTGCTCTTGATTCCGAAGAAGTTGACCTTCGATTCGACGCCATCGGGTTCAAAGCCCAGCCCCATGTCCGCTCCGAAACCCTGCATGCCGATCGTGACATCGAGACTGGCCTTGCGGTCGAAGTCGGGGATGGTCACGTTGGAAAGTGCATTCGAGGTGATGGTGAACGTCGGGGTGGCCGAAGCGCTCGAGGCATGGCTGACCCGCTGGACTTTCTGCAACTGGACCGACTCCACCTCAATGGTCGGATCCACAGGCGCGACCACCGCTGTGAGTGCCGGTGGGTCGATCAACGGCACCGACAGGATGACGAGGCCGAGGAGAAAAATGATCACCGCATGCACCGCCAGCGCGACGGTGAAGGCCGACACTTTCTGGGCGGCGTCATTTTGCTTCGGACGCGGGCGGAGCCACTGGATCGCATATTCCACCCAAGGGTCGCGCACTGCCGCCACCGGATGGAGAATCACGATTTCCTCTGGAGCCACGATAGCCGTCAGGACCGGTTCCTCTGAAGGGCTGGAACTGTCCGCATCCACCACCACCGCAACGGGTGGGGATTCTTCCGGAGCGAGATCCTCCACCCCCAATGTCACCGCTTGAGGAAGTGGCACGGCAGAGGGATGATGGTTTTCAGGGGGCATGGAAGCTAGAGTGGTGGTTCTCTGACACTTACTGACATCGAAATCTTCGCATGCCTTTGTGACAGAAAAAGCTCCAATACGTAAAAAATTCATCAGGAGGCCTGTCGGTGGGGTGCCAGGTGCGACTCCAAGGCTCACCAAGGGAAAGAAGTGGGCGCCACTCCTCCACTTGCGAAACCTCCCTGACGGGGCAAGGATTCCCGCATGCGAGTCATCACCGGCCTGGCGGGCGGTCAACCCTTGAAAGTTCCCCGATCCCTGACCCGGCCGACGACGGACCGGGTGCGGGAGGCGGTATTCTCGAGCCTGGGCGATCTGGTCTCCGGAGCCCGGGTCTTGGACCTCTACGCTGGCAGTGGGGCCTTGGGCATCGAGTCCTTGAGCCGGGGGGCGGCCTCGGTCCTGTTTGTTGAGGAATCCTCGACCGCTTGCCGGATCATTGAGGAGAACCTGCTCTCCACCCGGCTGGCCGGTGGAATGGTCCGTCCGGGACGCGTCTCCCAGATCTTGCGGTCACTTCCATCTGGTCCGGGTTTCGATCTGATTTTTGCCGATCCTCCGTATGCAAGGGGACCTGAGGAACGGGAAGAACTCAAAACCCTGCTTGAGACTCCGGCCCTGCCCGCTCTTTTGCGCCCCGGCGGATGCTTTGTCCTGGACTCCTGGTCCAAGAGCCGTCTCCCTCCCGCTCCGGTCTGGCATTCTCTGAGGGAGCGCCGCTATGGAGAAACCCTCGTCACGTATCTCGCGCTTGCGGAGGACGAGGTCCCGGGCGAGGGAGATTCCTCCGATTCCCCTTAGACAACGCCCCGATTTTCGCCAAGAAAGTGTGCCCGTCTTCCCTGTGACGCCGTGGCAACCTTCTGGAATCGATCTTCCCCTCATGCCAACCCCTGACCGCCTGCCCCTCTGGATCCGCTGGCTCTACAATGCCCTGCTGCCGGTCTTGCTTGTGGTGGGGTTTCCGGGATACCTCATCAAGGGGCTCCGGCGGGGTGACTTTTTCGGCAGTCTCTCCCAGCGGTTTGGTTTCTACGGAACCGCCCGCCAGGCCCGGCTGAAGTCGGGGACCGCTCCAAGGCTTTGGGTACATGGCGTCAGCGTCGGGGAAGTCCTCGTCGGGGCCAAACTGCTCCGGGCCTTGCTGGCCCGGTCTCCCGGTCTCGACATAGTGTTTTCCACCACCACGGCCACAGGCTACCGACTTGCGGAAAAAGAACTCACGGACCTCGCCACGGTCATCTATCATCCGGTGGATTTGCCTTGGGTCGCGGGCCGGGTCGTGCGCCTGGTCCGACCCCGGATCCTCATTCTGATCGAGGCGGAGATCTGGCCGAATTTGGTGCAGGCCGTGAAAGTCCGGAACGGGGCCGTCGTTCTCGCCAACGCCAGGCTTTCCGGGCGCTCGGAACGCAGGTTCCACGCCTTCCGGGCCATCACCCGCCCGCTTTATGGACTGCTGGACAGGGTGGCGGTGCAGTTTCCCGCCGATCTGGTCCGCTTTGCCCGGCTCGGGGTGCCGGAAGATCGGATTTTCTGTCCTGGCAGCATCAAATACGACGACACCGTGGCGGTTGGAGACGAGGCCAAGATCGCGGCTTTGCGTGGGTGGCTTGAAGAGCAGGGACAGGGAGGGGACGGTCCCATGCTCATCGGCGGGTCCACGCATGCCGGGGAGGAGGCGCTGATCGCCCGTGTTTGGCTCCGGCTCCGGGAGGAATTTTCCCGTTTGCGGCTCGTGCTGGTGCCCCGCCACGCCGAAAGAGGACGCAGCGTGGCCAAGGATCTCGTGTCCCTGGGCATTCGTCCCATCCTGCGGCACCGGGTGGTGCCGGATCCGACAGAGGACCTTTCCGACCTCTCCGCTCCGGTGGTTCTTATCGCGAATACCACGGGAGAACTTCGGGCTTGGTATGCCCTGGCAACAGTTGTCGTGGTGGGGAAAAGTCTGCTCGGCCGGGGGGGGCAAAATCCTTCCGAACCCATCGCGGTGGGCGTGCCGGCCGTGGTGGGTCCCCATATGGGAAACTTCACCAGTCTCGTCGAAGAACTCCGCACCGCCGGTGGACTGCTGGTGCTGGAGGACGAGGATGCCCGGGCCATGGAAACCCTCTTGCACGAACCTCTGCGGGAACTGTTGCGGAATCCTTCCACTGGTCGGCACATGGTGGCCGCCGGGCAGGCCGTTTTGGCGCACCATCACGGGGCGGCCTTGCGAACGGCCGGGGATTTCCTCAGCCTGCTGGGAAATCCGCCGGAGGTGGTCTGATGCCCAGGCCTGGTGGGGGCAAACTTCCGGGCTTCTTTCCTGGCACCGTTCTCTGAGGGACTTGGCCCCCGCTTTGGTTCCAACCCAAGGGGAGGATCGGACGTCTTGCTGCCATGGAACTCCAAAGGCACGCTTCGGGAGGGGGCAAATTTTCCTCCTTCAGAGTGAAAAAAACATCTTGCGGGAAAGCGGCCCACGGTCCATCTTGCCCTTCCACTTTACGCGAGGCCAAGGCCTCACGGTCCCACGACCCGTTCGTCTAGTGGTTAGGACACCGCCCTTTCACGGCGGCGACACGGGTTCGAGTCCCGTACGGGTCGCCAGACTGCAAGTCTGGCTTTTTAGGTTGGGGACACAAGGATCACGGGATTTCGCTTTTCCGGTGAATTTGAAAATGAGCGCGCTCAAACAGCGCCTTGTGGTGTGGTTCAGCGTCGCCCGTGATTGAAATCCACAGGCTTGACTACGGTTTCCGCACCAGGGTTTTCCCGGATCAGGGTTTGTTGGCAGCTGGGGTCGACCACGATCGAGACCGGCTTTCCTTGGAAGGAATTGCCCGTCATCTGCAGGTCGTGCCCGTTCGGGGCAAAGGTCACGGCTTCTGCGGGAGCCGCCGGGCCGGGAACAAAGACATTGTCACGCACGATCACCGGACCATACCGGGCCCCGGGTTCGTAGATCGTGAAATAAAGTTCCGGAAAACGCCCCGGTTCCCCGGTTTGGTAGGCGATCCGTCCCCGCCGCTTGTCGGGCTCGTTTTTGGTCGTGTTGTTGACGAAAACATTTCCGGTCAGGATGAAGTTCACCGGCTGATTGATCCACGCTCCCCGGCCTCCGTTGCGGAAGGTGTTGCCGATCATGGTCACGTCGGTGCAGGATTTTTCCACGCTGACCACGCGGCTGCCGTTGGTTCCATCGACAAGGTTGCCGGTGATGGTGGCGTTCCGGCAATACTCGGCCAGGAAGAAGGCCCCCATCCTTGACCCGAGGATGTGATTGTTGGCGAAGATGATGTTCTGGCACCGCTGGATGTGCATGGTGTCCCCGAGAGCGCTGAGTTGGCAACCAGTCACGCGGACGTCCTTCGCGCCGACGATGTCAAAGGCGCCTTTTCCCGGACCGCTGCCGGTCGGCGCATAAGCGGAGAGATAGGTGGCGGAGAGGTTGTGGGCCAGGGACGCTCCCACCGCGTCCCCCTTGAAATGGAGGGGGATGCCGCCGGGAGCCTCCGAAATTTTGATGTGATCCTTGCCGGAGGCGACCACAAAATACTGCTGTCCGCGGCGGAGATTGGTCGGCAGGTCAGCGCCAAGGAAGCTCAGCGCCTCCGCTGGCTCATCCGACCGGCTCACCGGGAGGTTTTTTTCACGAGGGTCGAAGATCACCCGGTCACCGCCGTCCTCCATTCGCGCAGGGTGCACGAGGTCGGTCCGGAAATACCGGGTTGCCCGTTCGACTTCCCAGGTTTCGTATTCCTCCGGCCATGTCAGGATCTGCCAGAGGTAGCCATAGTCCCACATGAATTTTCCGCTTCGCAGCAGGCTGCAGCTTTCCAGGGCCACCCGTTCCGCATATGCCCCGACCGAACTTTCGCTGCTCTTGCCAGTGAGACCGTGGACCCCGATCACCGCCCCGGCCAGGCCGTCCGCTTTCACATCCCGGAACAGAATGTCGTGCGTGCCCCCTTCCCGGGTGGTCGTGATCTCGATTCCTTTCGTGTTCACATTCGGTTCCCAGGTGTTGTCACGTTGCCCCGGATCGAACACCTGACCGACAAACTCGCCTCCCTGCCACGTGAAGTGGGAAATGTCGGCCCCGGCAAACAGAACGATCCGCGCTTTGTCGGGGAGGGTCCGGGGAAGTAGAAACCGTGCTCCGTAAGCGAAAACGGTCATGTGGGAGGCCAGAGGAATTGGTTCGGCGCCGTCGAGGTGGTAATCGCCGGGTGGGATCGTCACCACTCCGCCCGATGGTTGCCCCGGTGCCAGCAACGCGGCGAGGCGGCCGGTGTCATCGGCATGGGCTGACGGCACGCCTGTGCCAAGGATGATCGCAAGGGCCAGAAGTCGGTTCATGGGGTGCAAAAGCCGAGAATACCCCAAAAGTCCCCCCAATGAAAGGTTCCGCACGGCATCTTCAGAGAGGTTTGACGATGGAACCTGGCGGCCAGTAAGTGATTGAACAGAGCATCGGTTTCTTTTAGTCTGCTGGCAATTGCTTGGGAGGTGCAACCTTGCCGGCGGCATTGGGTCTGATGGTGGAAGCTCATACAGCACAAATCGATTTCGTGTGTTTCACGGTGATTTGCCTCCTCGTGATGACCGCGCTGGCATATTGGATGCGTCTTTACGCCCGGTTCAGCAGGATCTTTCTGGTTGGCTGGCTCTTGTTGGCGGTCATTATGGTGCCCGGCTGGTTCGTGGTGAACGCGGCCGGCAAGAGCGAGAAAAATCGTCAGCGCGCCCTCATTTCCGGCCTCGCGCCGACCTATGCGGAAGAGTTGAAGTCGATGGGGCACGCTTCTATCACGTTGGAAATCAAGCCTGACGATCCGCGGTATCTCGCGATGATCGAAAAACAGATCCGCTGGCTCAAGCTGAATGACGCCGTGGCGGACATCTACACCTTTCGCCAACACCCCGGGGGCAACCAGTTGGTGGTCGACTCGGAAACCGACTATGACCACAACGGCGTCTATGATGGCGACCGGGAGAGCCGCACTCCGATCGGGGAGCTCTGGGCCGATCAAAGTGAGTATCTCGATGCCGCCTACCGGGGTGAGGCGAGCTTCGATGATTCTATTTACACGGACCGTTGGGGAACGTGGGTCAGTGCTTTTGTTCCGATGTTGGATGACCAAGGCCGTGTGGAAGCTGTCCTCGGGGTGGATTTCCCGGCGGACAACTGGGTGGCGGCGATCAAACGCGCTCGATTAGGGGTGATCAATTTTCTGTCAGTGATCGCGACCTTCGCCTTTTCGTCGATGGCGATCATCACCATGATGCGGGCGAGCCTGGCCGAGCGGCGTCTTACTGAGGTCATCCTGCGGGAAGCCAAGGAAGCCGCCGAGCAGGCGAACAAGGCGAAAAGCGAGTTTCTCGCGAACATGAGCCACGAGATCCGCACTCCGATGAACGGGGTGATTGGCCTGACGGAATTGTTGCTCGGCACCGACCTGAACCCACAGCAGCGGGAATACCAGAAACTGGTGCTGCATTCCTCCGAGTCTCTGCTCACCGTGCTCAATGACATTCTCGACTTCTCCAAAATTGAGGCCGGCAAGCTCGAGCTGCACAGCCAGAAGTTCTCACTCCGTGATTCGATGGGGGACACTTTGCAGGGAATGGCACTGCGCGCTGTCGAGCAGGGGCTGGAGCTGGTTTGGAGGATCGGCCCGGAAGTCCCCGATCAGCTCTGCGGGGATGAGGGAAGGTTCCGCCAGATTCTCGTCAATCTGGTGGGGAACGCCATCAAGTTCACCCACGAAGGAGAGGTCCTCGTCGACGTTCAGGTGGATTCCAAATCCGCCGGACAAATCAAGCTGCGGGTGACGGTCAGTGACACCGGCATCGGGATTGCTCCGGAAAAGCAGCGGGCTGTTTTTGACTCCTTCACCCAGGCGGAAAGCTCGACGACCCGCACCTATGGAGGCACGGGACTGGGATTGGCGATCGCGGCACAGTTGGTCCATCTGATGGGGGGGAAGATTTGGCTGGAAAGCGAACCCGGAAAAGGGAGTCACTTCCATTTCACAACCCGCTTTGCTTCAATCATCAAGCCGGAGACCGAATCGCGGACAGTGCCCGCTCAACTGCGCGGCCGCCGTGTTCTTGTGGTCGAGGATCACCAGACGAACCGGGACATTCTGCATGACATGCTGCTAAGCTGGCAGTTGGAGCCCCTGGTGTCCGGCAGCGGGGAGGATGCGATGGAGGTGCTCAGCGGAGCCGGTGACTCAGGTGATGGCTCCTCTGCCGTGAGTTTGGTTCTCCTCGATCTCATGATGCCCGGCATGGATGGTTTGGAGGTGGCGCGGAGGGTGCGTTCCCGATTTGGTTCCGGTGCTCCAAAAATCTTGCTGCTCGCCCCGGCGGGACATCTCCCGGATACGGGTGAACTCGATGACCTGGGCATTAGTCAGGTCCTGACCAAACCTGTCAAGCCCTACGATCTGCTCCATGCGATCATCCGGATCTGCGGTGAGTCACAACCAACTCTGTCACTCCCGCCTCCGGCCCCCGACAATGCTTCTCAGCAGTCTTTCGATCAGGCAACGCGAGAGGCCGAACCTTTGAAAATTCTGTTGGCGGAAGATGGCAAAGTCAATGGCTTGGTGGCCACCCGGCTCCTCGAGAGCCGCGGGCACCGGGTTACCCTGGTGACCACCGGGAATGGGGTTCTGAACGCTTTCATGAAGGGCGGGTTCGACGTGATCCTGATGGACGTGCAGATGCCGGAGATGGATGGATTCGAGGCGACGAAACGGATTCGAGAGATCGAGAAACAGGGCGTCAAGAAGGGCCTTATTCCCATTGTGGCGATGACCGCCAATGCGATGTCCGGTGATCGCGAAAAGTGTCTCGCCATGGGCATGGATGATTACCTTTCGAAACCGGTCCGGTCAGGTGACCTTTTCCGCATTCTGGACACGATCGTCGACCGGACTCTGGCAACGGAGGAAGATCCCGGTCGCCAACCAGTCGGGGGCCCCGGCTCTGCGGCTGGGACGGAGAGGGGAGTGCGGGAAATTTTCGACGCGGAGCTTTTCCTGAAGCAGAATGCCGCTGACGGATTGGCGACGGAGCTCATCCGCCTTTTTGGGGAGGAATGCACTGAACAGATGGCCCGCATCGAAGCCGTGGGAACGGGCGATGATGCCGGGATCCTGCACCGTGAAGCGCATGCGCTGAAAGGAACCCTGGCCAACTATTGCGCCGATCAAGTGTTGGCGAGGGTGACGGAGATCGACCAACAGGCGCGGGAGGGGCATCTGGCTGCCGCGCTTCAGGCCGTTCCGGCTCTCAGGGAGGCATTCGACCGCCTGCACCAAGAGTTGCTGGCCTTGGGCCAACGGATGGGCCTGTCCTTGGATCCTCCTTCTCCGCCACCATGATTGTCATGGAAAGGGGGGATCCTCCCCGCACCTGCTCTCCGACAGAATCCATGCCCTCTTTAGGGACAAGGGTTGTCAAAGCTTCAGACTGTCTCTAAAATCAGCCGTTGCTCTCCTACCTCTTTCAAGACCCATCCCCGATGCTCTTGCAGCGCCCAGCCCTCGCCTTCTTCTTTTGGATCTCCATGCTCCCACTCCCGGGACGGGCCGCAAATGTGATCGAGATGTCCCGGACGTTCTTGGAAGCCCATTGCATCGATTGCCATGAAGGTCGGGACGCAGATGGCGGGCTCGATCTTGTGACGCTGGATACCGACCTCTCGAATGAGGAAACCATCCGACGGTGGATCCTGATCCACGACCGGATTGCCAGTGGCGAAATGCCTCCGTCCAAGAAGCCACGACCGGAGGTCGCGAAGAGAAAGGGAATCGAACAGGTGCTCGCGGAAGCCCTCACCGTCTCCGAACGGCAGCGCGCCAATGTCGTCCTGAGGCGCCTCAATCGACAGGAGTATGAAAACACGGTCCGCGATCTTTTCCGGACCGCGGTCCGGATCACCGGTCTCCCGGAAGACACCCCGACCAATGGATTCGACAATGTCGGCGAGGGGCTCGCGGTGTCGGCCGAGGCGATGCAGGCCTATCTGCATGCGGCCGACCAGGTGTTGGATGCGGTTTTCGGCCCTCCTGAAAAGCCTCGCTTCATCCGGCATGAAACGAACTTGCTGCAACAGGTGGATTGGAAAGGAAATCCCCAGTTGGAAAACCAGATCGGCAAGATGTTCCGCCGGACCGCGGACGGACTGGTGATCTTTCAATCCGGTTACTGTCCCACCAATCTGGTCAACTTCGCGCGCCTCAAGCCTCCGGCCGGCACTTACCGTGGAACCCTTCGGGTCCGGGCGGTTCAAAGTGACAAACCGGTGACGATGCGGATTTACGGAGGTGACACCATCGTGAACCGCCGGGAGCAACACCTTGTCGGATACTATGACGTGCCGCCGGGCGAATGGACCACGATTGAATTCGTCGACCGTCTAGTCGAAGACGGCGGCACTTATCTGCCGAAGCTTTACGGCACGGAAGACACCCGCAAGGACGCGGACACCTTTGCCGGCCCCGGTGTGGAGATCGGCGATCTGGTGATCGAGGGGCCTGTCGACGAGTGGCCCCCGGCAAGCCGGGCCGAATTGCTCGGCGACGCAGCGCCGGATGCCGGGGAGATCATCCGCCGCCTGCTGCCCCGGGCCTTTCGGCGGCCCGTCGACCCGGACGAGGCCGGATCGTATCTCAAGTTGTTTGAGGCGGCGCGTGCGGAGGGACAATCCTTCGACTCGGCGCTCCGCGTCAGTGTGAAAGCCATTCTGACGTCACCGGAGTTCCTCTTTCTCGATGAACCAGGGGAAGGGGACCTCAAGCCGGAAGCCCTTGCCTCCAGGCTTTCCTATTTTCTCTGGAGTTCCCTGCCTGACGCCGAACTCAGCGCGGCGGATCTCGGGAATCCGGCGACGCTTCACACCCAGGTCGAACGTCTCCTCGGGGATCCCAAGGCAGCGTCCTTCACCACAAATTTCACCGGCCAGTGGCTTGGTTTGAGGGAGATCAATTTCACCGCGCCCGATGCCAACCTGTTTCCTGAATTCGATGAACTGCTCAACCTCTCGATGCCCCGCGAGACGGAGTTGTTTTTCCAGGAGATTCTTGCACAGGATCTTAGCGTGGTGAATTTCGTGGATTCCACATTCACCTTTCTCAATGGACGCCTCGCTAGTCATTACGGTATCCCGGGCATCGAAGGGCAGAAGTTTCGCAAGGTCACGCTGCCAGCCGGCAGTCTGCGGGGGGGAGTTCTGACGCAGGCCGGTATTTTGAAAGTGACGGCCAACGGCACCAACACTTCACCGGTGATTCGCGGGGCCTGGGTCCTGAAAAACATCCTCGGTCAACCACCCCCGCCGCCTCCTGATAATGTGGGCTCGGTCCAGCCGGATATCCGGGGAGCGACGACGATCCGGGAGCAGCTTGCGAAGCACCGCAACATCCCGTCCTGTGCCGGTTGCCACGCGAAAATCGATCCTCCTGGCTTTGCCCTCGAAAGCTTCGACCCGATTGGCGGGTACCGGACCGAGTATCGGACGATGGCTGAGAATGGGGCCCGTCCCGGGCTCTCGCGGGCGCCTTTCACTCTGGCCTGGGTCCGCTACCGGGTCGGCAAGCCGGTGGATTCCTCCGGGCAGTTGCCGACCGGGGAAGCCTTCACCGATATCCGCGAATTCAAGCACCTGTTGGCCAGGGATCCCGACCAACTGACGAGGAATCTGACCCAAAAGCTCCTCACCTACGCGCTTGGCCGGAAGACCGGGTTTTCTGACCGTCCCGCCATTGAGGACATCGTGCGTGAAGCCCGGACGAACGCTTACGGTTTCCGTTCCCTCATCCATGCCATCACCCGGAGTGCCACTTTTCGAAAACCATGAATATGACCACCCGAAGATCCTTTCTCCGCGGCGCCGGTGTCGCGATCGGACTGCCCTTTCTTGAATCCCTTCCGGCCATGGCCGGACCCGCCAAGGGCCGGAGGCGGATGGTGGCGATCAATGTCGGGCTCGGACTCCACGCGCCGAACATGATCCCGACCGCTGCCGGAAAGGACTATGAACTGACGCCTTACCTCAAGGAAATCGGCGGTTTCCGGGACCAGTTCACCGTCATTTCCGGGACCTCACATCCGGCCGTGGGAGGCGGTCACTCGTCCTACAAATCCTTCCTGACCGGAGCCCAGCATCCGAACAGTGCCGGATTCCGGAACACGATCTCGATCGATCAATTTGCGGCGGCAGAACTGGGTTCGGAGACGCGGTTTGGTTCGATCTCATTGAGCAGCAGTGGTCCCGGATTGTCCTGGTCGCGTTCCGGCGTGGAAATCCCGGCCATCACCCGGCCCTCCGAGGTCTTTCGGAAAATGTTCGTCGCCGGTAAACCGGACGAACAAGCCAGGCAACTGCAGCGGCTGCGGGACGGCCAAAGCATTCTCGATGTGGTCCTGGACAAAACCAGGTCGATGGGCCGTCGTCTCAGTGGCCGCGACAAAGAGAAGCTCGACCAGTATTTTGAGGCCGTGCGTGAGGCCGAGCGGCGGCTGGTCAAGGCCGAGGAATGGGAGCACCAGCCCAAGCCGGTCGTTGCGGTGAAACCGCCCCAGGACGAGCCTGACAGCAGGAAGATCGTGGAGCAAATGCGGTTGATCTATGACGTCATGCACCTGTCTTTGGAAACCGATTCCACACGGTTCCTGACTTACAACTTCACGGGAATGAACGCCGTGCCCGTCGTTCCCGGCGTCGACGAGGATTACCACAATCTATCCCATCATGGTCTTGATGCCGCCAAAATCAGGCAACTCACCCTCGTCGAATCGGTGGTGCTGCGTGAGTTCGGCGGCTTCCTGAAAAAGCTTTCCGAAAGTAGCGACGGGAGTGCCAGTTTGTTGGAATCCACGATGGTGCTGTTCGGCTCGAACCTTGGCAATGCCAGCAGCCACGACACCAGGAATTTGCCGATCATTTTCGCCGGAGGCGGATTCGAGCACGGTCAGCACCTCGCCTTCGACCCGGATAACAACTATCCCTTGCCCAATCTTTTCGTCTCGATGTTGCAACGGCTGGGTCTGGAAACCGGATCTTTCGCGACAGGGACCAAGCCCATGGATGGCCTCAAGATGTCGGTGACCGGCTGAGTCCTGGCCCATCAGGGCCACCGACCGTCCCGGCTGTCAAAGGCTTGGGGCGGGCCGGCCTACAAGGAGGTTGGGGAGACCTTCGTCCAGGGAGTGAACGCTCCCATCGCGTGGTGCCGGATCTTGCGTTTCCAGATCTTGTTTCCGCAAAAGGCGAAGAGAGTGTCCAAATCCTTTCCTCCGAGACAAACTCCCGTCACCCGACTGCCGCCGGGTACCGGCAGGATCACCTGGGTCGGACCATCATCGGCGCTGATTTGGATGCCGCTGCGAGTGGCGATGAACTGGCGGCCTTCGATCGAATAGCAGACGCATTCCGCTCCCGCGTCGTCGTCCCAGTCGGCGACGTGGAGGTGAAAAAATCGTTCTTTGTTGGCGAGCGTTCCGTCCGCCTTGATTTGGTAGGAATAGACCCATTTGGAGTGTCCTTCAGCGACGGACAGCAGCCATTGGTCAGGCCGAACGGCCATTCCAGTGGCGAATTTGATGCCGGAGTCAACCGGCGTTTTTTTTCCATCCTTGATGAACCAGACGGTGCCCGGCCCGTTGGGCTTGTCGCCATTGCTGGTGACATAGAGTCCTCCGCCCGGCATGGCCAGAATCGAATGACCGAGAATGTCTTCGAGCACGACTTTGGGGGCCCCCGCCGCGTCATAGCTCATGAGTTTCCCCGATCGTTCCGAGATGGTGAAAAGCGTGCCGTCCGCGCCGATGGTGACGCAATGCGCCTGTCCGGCGTCCGGGAGGAATTCGCTGACCTTTCCGTCGAGATCGATGCGGTGGATCTTGTTGTTCGTCGTGTCGGCAAAAAACACCTCGCCGCTGGCGTTGCACGCCGGACCTCGGGTACTCTTGAAGCCTTCGGCAACGGGCTGCCATCCCTCCCCGGGCATCAGGATCTCCTGGGCACGGGGCGCACTGGGGCCTGCCTCCACCCGGTCGGGCCAGCCTTTCCAGAGGTAGGCCATGCCTTCGCGGTAATTTTCCATGTATCCGGCGACATGGCCTCCATCGATGATGCGGAACTGGTGGTCGTAGCCGGAAAACGTGAGTGCCTTGTCAACCTCCTGATCGAGCAGAAACCAATCGCCCGCCACATTTTCCATGTCCTGCATCCCGGTGGTCATGAAGGTGCGGATCGGTTTTGCCTCGAACTTGCGAATCATCGTCGGAAACTCATGGCCACCGCGGAAGGCCACAAAGCTGCCGCTCGCGCAATACACCCTGCTGAAGGCATCCGGGCGGTTCCAGGCCGCCGCGAATGCCGCGATTCCTCCGCTGCTGCCACCGGACATGCAGCGGTCGTTGCCATCCTCCGACAGTTCCAGGCCGAACTCCCTGGCCACGAACGGGAGCAATTCCTCGGTTAGAAACCGGACCTTGTTGTCGTTCACGGCGTCGTATTCAAAGTCGCGGTTGCGCCGGTCGAGCGTGCCTTTCATCGGCGCTGGCAGTGTGCCGGGACGGACGAAGACTCCGATGGTCACCGGCATTTCCCCGGTGGCGATCATGGTTTCCATCAGTAATTTCTCGCGCTGATTGTAGCCGTCGGTTTTCACATACACGCAGGCTGGTTTTGAGCCGTCATACTGCGCCGGGATGAACACGGTGACATCGCGGATGGTGCCCGGAAAGATCTTGCTGTGATTGAATTTGGCTTCCTTGATCTCGCCGGGACGGATGTCCCCGGGTTTGATTTCCGGCGCCACATAAGCGGAGGGAGCTCCGGCAGTTGCGGCGGGCAGGGGACTGCCGGCCAGCGGCTGGATGAACCATTGCAGGTGGCGATCGCCCGGTTTGCTTTCCCAGAGATCGACTGTCGAACCGGTGTCGGTCTGGCCGCCGAAGTCATCGAGACCTTTTCCAGGAGCGTGCTTCGGGGTCAGGAGGTAGCTGCCGTTTTCCTGTCTGGCAAGCGCCCACAATTGCCAGGGCTGGGCACTCTCGGGTTCGAGAACGACCGGGGTCCCGTTGTCTCCGGCACCTTTCGCCACCGCCAGCACCAGATTCGGTTGGTGGGACGGCTGGATCGAAACGAATCCGTCCGCCTTGGGAACAATGATCCATTTTTGATGGGCCGCTCCGGAAGGCTTCCCGAGCGAAACGACCGTGCCATCCGCTGTGCCGGCATTGACCGCTTCCAGGACCATGGACGGACCTCCGACGGGAATGATTGAAAAAGCGCCCCAGTCTTCGGCCTGGGTCCGGTCCACCACTCCGGCACCCAGCAGGGCGAGAATGTGGATGATTTTGCGGAGTCGATGCAACGGGGCGCGTCTTGCGAGGAGGAGGTTTTTCATGAAGTGGAGGGGAGTAAACTGGAATCGAGGGGAAAGGGAGCCGGTGAATTCATCGTGGTGCTTTTCCATAGGCCGAAATCGCCGCTTTCATGAACGAACCATACATGATCTTTTGTTCCTCGCTGGTCATGTCGAAAGGTTCGACCAGGATCACCATGACCAGTCCTCTTTCCGGGTCCATCCACATGGCCGTGCTTCTCGCGCCGCGGAGGTCGTAGCTCCCGATGCCGGGACCTTCGTCAGCCTTGACCCACCTTCCTGATCTCCTACTCATGAAGCCGCAGCTTAATTTAGCCCTTCAGTGGCCGGAGTTTGGGGTCCAGCTAGAAAAAATACCCGCAGTCGTAAAAATAATGTTGCCACAGCATGGCGCTTTTGTCATGCTCGGCTTCCAGACCAGAAAGCCAGGAAACGCGGTGCCCCCCCCCCCATCAAATTTCCATAATCTTTCACTGAACCGCTGGCGGACCCGCTTGGGCCGGGCGCTCCTTCTCTGTGCCCTCCTCAGCTCGGTCATGCCTCCTCTGCCCACAAAGGTGCAGGCCGGTTATTACTACGACTCCGACGGCGACGGCTTCGACGACACCTACGTGCCGGATCCTTGGGAGGACCCCGCCTACTACGGGTATTCCACCCCGCCCTCGGACCAGGATGGCGACGGCTG